>NZ_JBXEJE010000009.1:222120-237653 GCF_056820935.1 Streptomyces sp. Q2
CCCTCCACGCGCGCGTGGAGGGCCGGTTCGACGGCGTGCCGTCAGTGCCGTCAGTGGGTCACGGCTTCAGTTCCAGTGTGTCGCTCGTGCTGTCGTCGACCGCCTTGGCCGAGAAGGACCAGTCCAGCAGTTCGCCGTTGACCCACTTGCTCGTCTGGTCGACGTAGTGGGCGCTGTAGGCGTGCCCTGAGGCACCGGTGAGGTTGATCCACTTCGACTTGTCGAGGTCGCCGAGGTTGACCACCATCCGCATCGACGGCACCCAGACGACGTCGTAGCCGCCGGCCGCGTTCCAGCCGGTCGCGTTGACCGCCGCCTCGCCGCCGCCGAGCTTCCAGGGGCCGCGGTTGAGCATGTACTGCAGGAAGCCGGGGCCCTCGGTGCCCAGGGTCTGGTTCTTCAGGAACAGGCGGTGCAGCCGGCCCCAGCTCCAGGTGTCGATGTCCTTGCCGAGCTTGGCGGTCAGCTCCCAGCGGGCGTCGATCATGGCGCGCTCGAACAGCTTGTCGCGGTTCTTGTCGGCGCCGAGGCGGGTTCCCGACTTGGGCGTCGTCCACCAGTCGCTGTTCTTGTCGTCCATCAGGTTGCGGACCACCTCGAACCAGCGGTCGCCGCCGTCGGGCTGCGCCTGGTCGGCGTCGCGCTGGCCGCACTCGCGCACCTTGCCGGTCTCGTCGACCGGGCCGGTGGTGTTGAGCGGGTCGACCCACAGGCACTGGCCCTTGACCCGCAGTTCCTTGGGCAGCTTGTTGCCGAAGGCCAGCTTGAGGATGTTGCGCCAGACCGAGTTGAAGTAGGCGGCCGCCGCCGAGTCGGCGTCCTGGGTGTAGTCCCAGCCCTCGAGGAGTTCCTGCGCCTCGCGGACGTCGGGGTCGTCGAGGTTGATCTTCAACAGCTGGGGCACGAGCAGCTTGGCGATCTCGCTGCTGTTGTCCAGCTGCATCTGGCGCATGTCGTCGGTGGAGATCTTGCCGCCGCCCTTGATCTTCTGCTCGATCAGGTCGGTGATGCGCTGGCTGCGGGTGCCGTAACCCCAGTCCGTGGTGAGCGTGTAGGGGTACTTGTCCTGGTCGACCACGGCCTGGTTGGCGGTGACGATGTAGCCGCGCTCCGGGTTGTACTCGTAGGGCAGCTCGTCCTGCTTGATGAAGCCGGTCCACTTGTACTTCGAGTTCCAGCCCGGCGCCGGGATGGAGCCGTCGTCGCCCTCCGCGCGCGTGGGGATCCTGCCGGGCAGGGTGTAGCCGATGTTGTCGTCGGTGTCGGCGTACACGAGGTTCTGCGAGGGCACGTCGAACAGGGCCGCGGCCTTGCGGAAGCCGTTCCAGTCGGTCGCCTTGCCCATCGCGAAGACGGCGTCCATGGAGGTGCCCGGGTCCAGCGCGGTCCAGCGCAGCGCGATGCCGTAGCCGTCGCCGCGGTCGGGTGCGGAGGTGTCGACCGAGGCCTTCTTGCCGACCTTCACGAGCTCGTCGTCACGGTCGGACAGCAGGGGCCCGTTGTTGGTCTCGCGGACGACGATCTTCTTGGATGCGCCGCCGGCGACCTTGATGGTCTCCTCGCGCGTGGTGAACGGCTTCACCTTGCCGTCGTACAGGTAGCCGTCGCCGCTGAGCTTCTCCAGGTAGAGGTCGGTGACGTCGACGCCGGAGTTGGTCATGCCCCAGGAGATGTCCTGGTTGTGGCCGATTATCACGCCGGGCATGCCCGCGAAGGTGTAGCCGCTGACGTCGTACTGGCACGTGGCGGAGACGGTCCGGCAGTGCAGGCCCATCTGGTACCAGACGGACGGCAGCGAGGCCGACAGGTGCGGGTCGTTGGCCATGAGCGGCTTGCCGGTGATGGTGTACTGCCCGGACACGACCCAGGAGTTCGAGCCGATGCCGTTGCCGTTCACGCCGACGGCCGTCGGGACGTCGTCCAGGATGTTCTGCAGGCCCGTCAGCTGGCTCTGCAGGGCGGAACCTGCCGTCGAGGACGAGGCGCCCGTCCCGGTGCCGCCGGTGCCGCCGGTGCCGCTGGTGCCGCTGGTGCCGCTCGTGGACGTTCCGCTGCCGGACGTGCCGCCGGATCCCTCGAAGGTCCCGGTGAGCTCGTCGTACTGGCCCTGCTGGACGATCGTCTGGTTCCGGCTGTACGGGTACTCGGGGTAAAGGTCGGCGATCTGCTTGGGGCCGAGACGGCTGGTCATCAGGGCGCGGTCGATCTCGTCCTGCATGTTGCCGCGCAGGTCCCAGGCCATGGCCTTCAGCCAGGCGACCGAGTCGACCGGGGTCCACGCCGCGGGCTTGTAGTCGTTCTCGAAGCCGAGGGCCGCGTACTCCAGGGAGATGTCCTTGCCGTCCTTGCCCTGGAGGTAGGCGTTGACCCCCTTGGCGTAGGCCTGGAGGTACTTCTTCGTGGAGGCCGACAGCGTCTTGTCGTACTCCTCCTTCGCGACCCGGTCCCAGCCCAGGGTGCGCAGGAACTCGTCGTTCTTGACCTGGCCCTTGCCGAACATCTCCGACAGGCGCCCGGAGGTCATGTGCCGGCGTACGTCCATCTCGTAGAAGCGGTCCTGCGCCTGGACGTAGCCCTGTGCCATGAACAGGTCCGCGTCGGAGGAGGCGTAGATCTGCGGGATGCCGTAGCTGTCGCGCTTGACGTCCACGGGCCCCGACAGGCCCTTGAGTGTGAGGGAACCCTGCGTCTGCGGGAAGGAGGCCCGGACGGTGCTGATCGACCAGAACGCTCCGTAGGCGACGCCCCCGATGATGGCCAGTACCAGCACGAGGACGAACAAGCGGGCTTTGCGCCCCTTCTTCCTGCCGGACTTGCCGGGCTGCTGACCCGAAGAGGCGGTGGTGGTGGGGGGCATCGCTGTCCTTGCTGTCCTAACGCGAGCGGCAGGGCGGGCTGTGCTTTTGACTGAGCGCTGGAGCAACCATAGGCGCAGGGCCAGGCGCCCCTTGACGCGGAGTCGGGAACCAGACGGGCGTACGTTCGATCACGCGCCGCGGAGAGTCAAGAAATCGTCAAGAGTTAGGTAAGGTAACGAAGTACTTGGGTGCGAAGCGTCACCACTTCGTGTCCTATGTACGTGAGCCCGCGCGCGTGCAGCGTGCGAGCCAGGGAAGGGAACGGCCGCTGACTGTCCACCATCTCAACCAGCTCCTGCTCGTCTGCTCGCTCGTCCTGCTCGTCGCTGTGGCAGCGGTCCGGATCTCCTCGCGCAGCGGGCTCCCCAGCCTGCTCGTGTACCTGGGGATCGGCATCGCCATGGGCCAGGACGGCATCGGCGACATCCACTTCGACAACGCCGAACTCACCCAGGTCATCGGATACGCGGCCCTGGTCGTGATCCTGGCCGAAGGTGGCCTCGGCACGAAGTGGAAGGAGATCAAGCCGGCCCTGCCGGCCGCCTCCACGCTGGCGCTGGTGGGAGTGGCGGTGAGCGTGGGGGTCACGGCGACGGCCGCGCACTATCTGATCAACCTGGAGTGGCGCCAGGCGCTCATCATCGGCGCGGTGGTGTCGTCGACGGACGCCGCGGCGGTCTTCTCCGTACTGCGGAAGATCCCCCTGCCCGCGCGCGTGACGGGCACGCTGGAGGCCGAGTCCGGCTTCAACGACGCTCCCGTCGTGATCCTGGTGGTCTCCTTCTCCACCGCGGGCCCCGTCGAGCACTGGTACATGCTCATCGCCGAAATAGGCCTTGAACTGGCCATCGGCGCCGCCGTCGGCATCGCGGTGGGCTGGCTGGGCTCGTGGGGCCTGCGGCACGTGGCGCTGCCGGCCTCAGGCCTGTACCCGATCGCCGTCATGGCCATCGCCGTCACGGCGTACGCGGCGGGCGCGCTGGCGCACGGCAGCGGCTTCCTCGCCGTCTACCTCGCCGCGATGGCGATGGGCAACGCCAAGCTGCCGCACTGGCCCGCCACCCGCGGATTCGCCGACGGGCTCGGCTGGCTCGCCCAGATCGGCATGTTCGTCCTGCTCGGCCTGCTGGTCACCCCGCACGAGCTGGGCGACGACATCCTGCCCGCGCTCGTCATCGGGCTGGTCCTGACGATGGTGGCGCGACCGCTGAGCGTGGTGCTCTGCCTGACGCCGTTCCGCGTGCCGTGGCAGGAGCAGACGCTCATGTCCTGGGCCGGACTGCGCGGCGCCGTGCCCATCATTCTCGCGACCATCCCCATGGTGGAGGGCGTCGAGGCCAGCCGCCGGATCTTCAACATCGTCTTCGTCCTGGTCGTCGTCTACACCCTCGTCCAGGGGCCGACCCTGCCGTGGCTCGCCCGCAAGCTGAGGCTGGGGGGAGACGCCGAGGCCGCCGACCTCGGGATCGAGTCGGCGCCCCTGGAGCGGCTGCGCGGCCATCTGCTGTCCGTCGCGATTCCGGACGGGTCGAGGATGCACGGCGTGGAGGTGGGCGAGCTGCGCCTGCCGGCGGGGGCCGGGGTCACCCTGGTGGTACGTGACGGGAAATCGTTCGTTCCGCTGCCGACGACGGTGCTGCGACGGGGCGACGAGCTCCTCGTGGTCGCCACGGATCCGGTCCGGGACGCGGCCGAGCGGCGGCTGCGCGCGGTGGGACGCGGCGGCAAGCTGGCCGGGTGGCTGGGCACGAACGGCACCGACACGGGTCATTAAGGGCGTGTTTCGTACCCTTCACGCCTCGCACCATCGCAGGTGACAACACCCATGGTGCTCGTTTTCACAGGCTCACCGGGCCCTGATCCCTGTACGATGAAGGCGCATTCCGATCGAACCAACTCTGCCTGACGCAGTGCTGGCGCGACCGTATGGCGGCCGGGACACCCCCTCAGTGGGCGCCGGTATCTACCGCAGTCCGCGCAAGAGGACAGCTCTCGGCGCCGTCGCCCCCGACCGGGGGCCGCGCTACCAGGCGGCAGAAAGGCACGGGCCGTGGCATCCACGGTCACCCCCCGTCCCGGCTACGGGCAACTGCTGCGCACGCGCGGCGCCTGGACGTTCCTGCTCCCCGGCTTCGCGGCACGCCAGCCGTTCGGGATGCTCACCGTCTCCATCGTGCTGCTCGTGCAGCACACCACCGGCTCGTACGGCGCGGCCGGCGCCGCCGCGGCCGTCACCGGCGTCTCCATGGCGCTGTTCGCTCCCTACACCGGCCGCCTCGCCGACCGCCACGGGCAGCGCGCCGTACTGGTCCCGGGCGTCCTCGTGCACACGCTGTCGGGCCTGGCCCTGACCGGCCTCGCGCTGGCCCACGCCCCCCTGTGGGCGCTGCTCGTCGCCGCCGTGCCCACGGGCGCCTCGCAGCCCCAGATCGGCCCCATGGTGCGCGCCCGCTGGGGCGTGAAGCTCCAGGACTCGCCCCTGATGTCCACCGCGGCCGCGTTCGAGTCCGTCACCGACGAGCTGACCTTCGTCCTCGGCCCACTGCTGGCAACCGCCCTGTGCACCGCCGTCGACCCCGCGGCGGGTCTGGTGACGGAGGCTTCGCTGACGCTGGTCGGCGGCCTGCTGTTCGCCGCGCAGAAGAGCACACAGCCGCCGGTCGCCGCCAAGGGGCACGCGCGCGTGCAGCACGGTTCCGCTCTTCGCATCCCCGGGGTGCGCGTCCTGATCGTGGCCTTCCTCGGCATCGGCTCCGTCTTCGGCGGTATGCAGGTCTCGCTGGCCGCCTTCTCCGAGTCGATCGGCGAACCGGGCCTCAACGGCGTCCTCTACGGCACCTTCGCCGCGGGCAACATGCTCTCCGGGCTCGTCTGCGGCGCCATCGCGTGGAAGGTCGCCCCGCGGCGGCGGCTGCTCGTCGGATACGTCGCCCTCGCGCTGACCGCGTCCGGTCTGTGGGCCGCCCACTCGGTGCTCGTCCTGGCCGGCCTCGGCCTGCTCGTCGGGATGTGCATCGCCCCCGCTCTGATCACGGGCTACACCCTCGTCGAGGGCCTGGTTCCGGCCGGGGCCCGCACCGAGGCCTTCACCTGGCTGACCGGCGCGGTCGCCCTCGGACAGGCGGCGGCCGTCACGGTCGCCGGACAACTGGAGGACGGCTTCCGGGAGGGCGCCGGATTCCTGGTGCCGATGGGCGGCACACTGCTCGCCCTGACGACCCTGCTGGCGCTGCGCTCACGCCTTTCGGTACGGCCGCACAGCCGCACCGTCGCACGTGGCGTCGGTCACCGCTTGCCGGTGACAGTGGACTGATGCTCAGGAATACGTCACTATGGACCATCGTTAGCACTCATTGAGTGAGAGTGCCAGGAGGAAGACAGTGCCCACCTATCAGTACCAGTGCACCGAGTGCGGCGAGGGCCTCGAGGCGGTGCAGAAGTTCACCGACGACGCCCTTACCGAGTGCCCCAACTGCAGTGGACGCCTGAAGAAGGTGTTCTCCGCGGTCGGCATTGTCTTCAAGGGCTCCGGCTTCTACCGCAACGACAGCCGCGGCTCCTCGTCGAGCACCTCGCCTGCGTCCGCGAAGTCGTCGACGTCCTCGGACACGAAGTCCGACTCGTCGTCCGCCTCGTCCTCTTCTTCGTCGTCCTCGGACTCGAAGACTAAGTCGTCGAGCACGGGCACCTCGTCCAGCAGCAGCTCGGCCGCGTAAGGCCGCACACGCTCACGGGACCCTGCCGTCGTACGACGGCAGGGTTCTCGCTGTTTCCATGACCGGGGTGTTTCCGTGACCAGGGGCTCCGGGCCTGGGGTCCGTGGCGCTGCGTGTGAGCCTCGGGTCCGTGGCGCTGCGTGTGAGCCTCGGGTCCGTGGCGCTGCGGTGTGAGCCTCGGCTGCGGACGCCGGGGGCCGTGGTGAGCTGCGTGAACCTCGGCTGCGGACCCTGTTTCCGGACCCGCGCTCCGGTCCGGGACGGCGCCGGTTACTGTGCTGGTCATGGCGAACGCAGAGATCGGCGTAATCGGGGGCTCCGGCTTCTACTCGTTCCTCGACGACGTGACCGAGATCCAGGTGGACACCCCCTACGGGTCACCCAGCGACTCCCTCTTCCTCGGCGAGGTCGCCGGCCGGCGGGTCGCGTTCCTGCCCCGGCACGGCCGCGGCCACCATCTGCCGCCGCACCGGATCAACTACCGCGCCAACCTGTGGGCCCTCAGGTCGGTCGGGGTGCGCCAGGTCCTCGGCCCGTGCGCGGTGGGCGGACTGCGCCCCGAGTACGGGCCGGGCACGCTGCTGGTGCCGGACCAGCTGGTCGACCGTACGAAGTCCAGGGCAGGCACCTACTTCGACGGGCTGCCGCTGCCGGACGGCTCGGTGCCGAACGTGGTGCACGTGTCCCTGGCCGACCCCTACTGCCCGGCCGGGCGGACGGCCGCGCTGAAGGCGGCCCGCGGGCAGGACTGGGAGCCGGTGGACGGCGGCACGCTGGTGGTGATCGAGGGGCCGCGCTTCTCGACCCGTGCCGAATCGTTGTGGCACCAGGCGCAGGGCTGGTCGGTGGTCGGCATGACCGGTCATCCGGAAGCCGCGCTCGCCCGTGAACTCGAGCTCTGCTACACGTCGTTGAGCCTGGTCACCGACCTTGACGCCGGCGCCGAGACGGGTGAGGGCGTCTCCCACGACGAGGTGCTGCGGGTGTTCGCGGCGAACGTGGACCGTCTGCGGGGTGTGCTGTTCGACGCGGTGGCCGCGCTGCCCTCTGCCGAGGAGCGCGACTGCCTGTGCTCGAACGCGCTGGGCGGGATGGACCCGGGGTTCGCACTGCCGTAGCCCCGTGTGGGTGTGGGCGGCGGTGACCGGCGGTGACTCCAGGGCGGCAGAACTTCCCGTTCGGGTGAGGGAGTTGTCCACAACCCGCCAGTAGCCCACCGGCCTCAGCGGGGATCGGCGCGAAGCCTCATCGTGGCATCGCAGGCCGATTCCTCGTCGTCGCAGGTGGTGGTTCCCATGTCCTTCGCTCCTTCTCCGCCCTCCTCCCCTTGTCCCTCTCCTTCCCTCTATCCCTCTTCTGCCATTTCTCCTCCCTCCCCGCGCCCGCTCGGCACGGACGCTCCCCCGACGTGCGAGGTGCCGCACTTCGCCCCGGTGCGGGTCCGCGGCGGGCGGTATCAGGTTCAGCGGCTCGTACGGCACCGCAGGCGGGCCGTGGCGGTCGGCCTCGCCGTCACAGCGGCGGCGCTCGTGGCGGCGGGCCCGCGCGACGCCGAGCGGACCCGCGGGCATCCGGGGGCGGATCCGGTACGGGAACACCGTGCCGTGCAGACCGTGACGGCGCCGGTGCGGATCGCCGACGGTGCCACGGTCAGGTTGCTGCGTCCCGGCGACCGGGTGGACGTCATCGCCGCCGAGGAGACGGCGACCGGTGGCGACGCGCGTGTGGTCGCGCGCGGGGCGCGGGTCACGAAGGTGCCGGAGCCGCTGGACGGCGCGACCGAGACCGGAGCGCTGGTCGTCCTCGCGGTGCCGCGCTCCACCGCGGCGAACCTCGCCGGCGCGAGCGCCACGGCCCGGCTGGCGGTGACGCTGTGCTGAGCCGCGCGATTCCCGGACCTCGCGCCTTCTCGTCAAGCCCCGCGTTGGTGCCACCCACTTGGACAGGGTCGCCTCGCCCTGACGTAGGTTGCGGAGCTGTTTGTTCCACAACCTGTGCATGCGAGGAGAGTCCCCTACGTGAGCGAGAAGAAGCCGAGCGTCTGGGAGGGCTTCAAGGCCTTCCTGATGCGCGGGAACGTTGTCGATCTGGCAGTGGCGGTAGTCATCGGCGCCGCCTTCACCAACATCGTCAACTCGGTGGTGAAGGGGCTCATCAACCCGCTGGTCGGAGCGATCGGCACCAAGAACCTCGACAGTTACAGTTCCTGCCTGAGCGACAACTGCACGGGCGACGAGGGGATCCGGCTCCTGTGGGGCTCGGTCCTCGGTGCCACGCTCACTTTCGTGATCACCGCGTCCGTCGTCTACTTCCTGATGGTCCTGCCCATGTCGAAGTACCTCGCCCTGCAGGAGGCCCGCAGGAAGGCGAAGGAGGGCACGCAGGAGGTCATGGAGGTGTCCGAGCTGGAGGTGCTCAAGGAGATCCGCGACGCTCTGCTCGCGCAGCAGCGGCAGCGCGGCTCGGGCCACGACGAGCCGTAGCGGTGGCGGGCGGCGGCCCGCCCGGCTCACAGGTGGTGCGGCGGCTTCTCGTCGAGGAAGCGCTTCAGGTCGGCCGCGCTGTCGCTGCCGGGTCGCTCGCCCCACCCTCGGTCCGTGTCGTCCGAGGACTGCTGGTCCAGCGGGTCGTCGAAGACCAGCGCGGGCTTCGGCTCGCGCGACTCGGGCTCGGGGACGGTGGTCATGCGTCAAGGGTACGGCTAGGGGCGTCGGACCCCCGCCGGGTCGTGAAGGCGTTCACAAGATCACGGCGCTCCCTGCGCTTCCCCTGGCCGACGCTGACGGCGCGGACGCCCCGGAGAGCACGGGAGCCGGGACGCCTCGGAGAGCACGGGAGCCGGGACGGCACGGGCGCAGAGGGAGCACAGGCGCGGAGAGAACACGGGAGCCGGGAGAACAGACAGGCGGCCCGGACGGCACCCGGCGGTCCTGAGGTCCCGGGCCGGGGTCGGCGCTGGACGAGACTGGGACCCATGACAGTTGACGCATTGACGGACGTCGCCGGCGTGCGCGTGGGGCACGCGACCCGCACCGGTGACGGTTGGCTCACCGGCACCACGGTCGTGCTCGCCCCGGAGGGCGGCGCCGTGGCCGCCGTGGACGTGCGGGGCGGCGGACCCGGCACCAAGGAGACCGACGCCCTCGACCCGCGCAACGTGGTGCAGAAGGTCGACGCGATCGTGCTGACCGGCGGCAGTGCGTACGGGCTGGACGCGGCGTCCGGGGTGATGGCCTGGCTGGAGGAGCAGGGGCGCGGGGTGCGGGTGGGGGCGGACCCGGCGCACGTCGTGCCGGTGGTGCCCGCCGCCTGTGTCTTCGATCTGGGGCGCGGCGGCGACTTCCGGGCCCGGCCGGACGCGGCCACCGGCCGGGCCGCCGTCGAGGCGGCCGCGGCGAGCGAGCCCGGCGCACGGGTGCGGGAGGGCTGCGTGGGCGCGGGTACGGGCGCCGCGGCCGGGCTGATGAAGGGGGGCGTGGGCACCGCGAGCATCGTCCTCGACTCGGGGATCACGGTGGCCGCCCTGGTGGTGGCGAATGCGGCGGGGTCGGTGGAGGATCCCGAAACGGGGGTGCTGTACGGGGAGTTGTTCCAGGGACGTGTGGAGTATCCGGACGCCCACGTCCACGAGGCCGCGCGTCGGCGCCTCGCCGAGATCGCGACGGCAAGCGCGCCTCCCCCGCTCAACACCACGCTCGCGGTGGTCGCCACCGACGCGGACCTGTCGAAAGCCCAGGCACAGAAGGTGGCCGGCACGGCTCACGACGGCATCGCACGGGCGGTACGGCCGGTGCACCTGCTCCACGACGGCGACACGGTGTTCGCGCTGGCGACCGGCGCCCGCCCGCTCGACACCGAGCGCCCGCTCCCGCTGAACGAGATCCTCGCGGCGGCCGCCGACGTCGTGACCCGCGCCATCGTGCGTGCCGTACGCGCAGCCGGGTCGGTGGACGGGCCGGGCGGGGCGTGGCCGTCGTACGAGGAGTTGTACGGGGGCCGCTGACGCGAATGTGTCCCGGTTCTGTCACGTGATGGCGTTCACGGCGGTCGTTGGGAACCCGACCGTCGACCGATCCCCTCTTTCTCCACGCACTGGAGCGGACCGAACACACCATCTGAAACTGGAGCAGCTCGTGACAACGCCGGACAAGACAGCGCGGCGCGCACTCGGGGCCTGTGCCGCCCTGATGGTCGGCGCGCTCACCCTCACCGCGTGCGGTGCAAGCGCCAATGCCAAGAACGACGACGACAAGAACGGCGACAACTCCTCGAAGACGTCTGCGGCGAAGATCGCCATCTCGGCCGAGAACGGCTCGAACGGTGCGTCGATCAACACGACCGGCGTCAAGGTCAGCGACGGGAAGCTGACGGACGTGAAGATGACCGAGGCCGACGCGGGGACGGCCGTACCGGGGGCGATATCCGCCGACGGCGCCAGTTGGAAGCCGAAGGAACAGTTGGAGCGGGGGACGAAGTACGAGATAACGGCGAGGGCGAAGGACGCGAACGGACGGGTCACGGCCGCCGACTCGACCTTCACCACCGTCAGTTCGGCGAACAGCTTCATCGGGACGTACACGCCCGACGAGGGGACGACGGTGGGCGTCGGGATGCCGGTGTCGTTCAAGTTCGACAAGGCCATCAGCGACAAGAAGGCCGTGCAGTCGCACATCACGGTGTCGTCCAGCAGTGGGCAGAAGGTGGTCGGGCACTGGTTCGGGGAGCAGCGGCTCGACTTCCGGCCCGAGGAGTACTGGAAGGCCGGCTCCAAGGTCACCATGAAGATCGACCTCGACGGGGTCGAGGGCGCGAACGGCGTCCAGGGCGTGCAGAAGAAGACGGTCAGCTTCACCGTCGGACGCTCGCAGGTCTCCACCGTCGACGTGAACACGCAGACCATGACGGTCGCGCGGGACGGCAGGACCTACAAGACGGTGCCGATCTCGGCGGGCAGCGCGGAGTTCAGGACGTACAACGGGCAGATGGTGATCTCGGAGAAGTTCACCAAGCTGCGCATGGACAGCAGGACGGTCGACCTCGCCAACGCCTACGACATCCCGGACGTGCCGCACGCGATGCGTCTGACCACCTCGGGGACCTTCATCCACGGCAACTACTGGTACAACAAGGGCAACCCGCCCTTCGGCCGCGAGGGCACCAGCCACGGCTGCGTCGGGCTCCAGGACGTGAAGGGCGCTCAGGGAGACACGCCCGCCAAGTGGTTCTACGACAACTCGATCATCGGGGACGTCGTGATCGTCAAGAACTCCCCCGACAAGACGGTGACGCCGGACAACGGGCTCAACGGCTGGAACATGTCGTGGAGCGAGTGGATCGCGGGCAGCGCGGCATGACCGCGGACCGCCACCCAAGTGGCCTCTGACCGGCGGTTTTTGACGAATCGACGGGCCGCGTGGGAACTTTCCCCGCGGCGCACCCGTTTTCCGGGCGTACGTTTTCTCGGTTCCCGGACATGATGTCCGACCGAGGGGCTACGGTATGCACCCACAAGGTGACATGCAGCAACGCCGGGAGAAACCTTGAGCGTTCCGTACGAGACGGCAGCGTACGAACCACCCGAGTCGCCCGAGTCTCCGGAGGAGCATCTCGCGCGGCTCCTCGGCCGTGCCCTGAACTCCTTCGAGCTGCCCGACGAGACGATTCAGCGACTGGACTGCGCGCTGGCGCACGACAGCTCACTGCACTCCGCGCACCACAGCGCGGGGCTGCACCGCGAGACGTACCGGCACACGTGGCTGCTGGCCGACGGCTCGGCGCTCACCCTGTGGGAGCTCGTCCACAACACCGCCCCGGGCAGCGACCCGCAGCACGAGGTGTACGTGGACGATGAGGAGTTGCGCGCGGCCACCGCGCGGCTGCCGCTGCCCGCGGACGCTCCGGACTTCGAGCTGCCGGTGACGGTTCAGCTGTCGCCGATCCCCACGCCCCGGCACGCGTACGAGCCCGACGGCTCGGCGGACCACGCCCGCCGGGTGCTGCGCCGGGCGGAGAACGCGGACCGGCCGGACGCGGAGACGGCCGCGCGGCTGGCCACGGCGTTCGCGCATCAGATCACGCAGGCCTTCGGGCGCCCCGGCCGCGCGGGCCGTATCGGCTTGTGCTTCTCGCTCTACGAGCACGCGTTCCTGCTGCGTGACGGCGCGGAGGTCTCCCTCTGGGAGGTCGAGCACACGGCGACGCCGGACGGACGCCACATGTGCGAGGTGTACGAGAGCGAGGACGCCGCCCGGGACGCGATGGAGCGTCGGGCGGCGCGGGTTTCCTGAGGTCAGCGGACTGCCCGCCCGCGAGCAGCGGGTCGGCGCGGGTCAGCGGCCGGAGCAGGTCAGCGGTCGGCGCTGAGTCGTCGTACCAGTCCCGCGAACGCGTCCTCTTCCGCCGGGCTCAGCTCGACCGACTCCCGGGGCGGGCCCACCTGCCGCTGGTGCGGGAGGGCGGGCAGGACGCGGGCGGAGGGCCACAGGGCGGCTTCGCCGCGGCCTCGGCGCAGCATGAAGACCAGACCGGCTCCCCAGGCGATGGTCACCAGGACGAGAAAGGTCATACCAAGCAGCTGGGCGATGGAGACGTGCTCAGGCATGCGCCCCAGTAGACACCACGGTCCGGGACTTTGGTCCCGGACCGTGACGTATCTCGCAGGTGCCGTGAACAACTCACAGCGGATCAAAAGGCTATGCCGCGACCGGCTGCTTCCGCTGTGCGGCCGGGGCGGCCGAGCCGGCCTCCGCCGACTCGGCGGTGACGGCTCCCGGGGCCGGCTTGCGCATGCTCTTCAGTACGACGACCACCGCGGTGGTGACGCACACACCCGCCGCGATGGCGATCAGGTAGAGGAAGGCGTGGCCGATCAGCGGGACCACGAAGATGCCGCCGTGCGGGGCGCGCAGCGTGGCGCCGAAGGCCATCGACAGGGCGCCGGTGACCGCGCCGCCCGCCATGGAGGCCGGGATGACCCGCAGCGGGTCGGCCGCGGCGAACGGGATCGCGCCCTCGGAGATGAAGGAGGCGCCCAGGACCCAGGCGGCCTTGCCGTTCTCCCGCTCGGTGGGGGTGAAGAGCTTCTTGCGGAGGGTCGTGGCGAGCGCCATGCCCAGCGGCGGGACCATGCCCGCGGCCATCACGGCGGCCATGATCTTCATCGCGGAGTCGCTGGGGGCCTGGACGGCGATGCCGGCCGTGGCGAAGGCGTACGCGACCTTGTTGACCGGGCCGCCGAGGTCGAAGCACATCATCAGGCCGAGCAGCACGCCGAGCAGGATGGCGTTGGACCCGGAGAGGCCGGACAGCCAGTCCGTCATGCCCTTCTGGGCCTCGGCGATGGGCTTGCCGACCACGACGAACATCAGGAAGCCGACGATCAGCGAGGAGATCAGCGGGATCACCACCACCGGCATGATGCCGCGCAGCACCGGCGGGATCCTGATCCGCTGGATCGCGAGGACGACACCGCCCGCCAGGAGACCGGCGACCAGGCCGCCCAGGAAGCCGGCGGCGATCTGCGAGGAGATCATTCCGCCGACGAAGCCGGGGACGAGACCGGGGCGGTCCGCCATGCCGTACGCGATGTATCCGGCGAGGACCGGGATGAGGAAGCCGAAGGCGACCCCGCCGATCTGGAACATCAGGGCGCCCCAGCTGTCGATCTCGGTCCAGGAGAAGTGCTTCATGACCGAGGGCGCGTCGGCGATCTTCCAGCCGCCGATCGCGAAGCCGAGAGCGATCAGCAGACCGCCCGCGGCGACGAAGGGCACCATGTAACTGACGCCCGTCATCAGCCACTTGCGGAGCTTGGTGCCGTAGCTGTCGCCGGCCTCGCCGGCCTGTTCGACGGGCGTACCGCCCCTGGCGCCCGCGGTGACCTCGCCGCGCTCGGCCCTGCCGCGCACGTCGGCGATGAGTTCGGCGGGCTTGTTGATGCCTGCCTTCACGCCGACGTCGACCGTCGGCTTGCCGGCGAAGCGGTCCCGGTCGCGTACGGGCACGTCGTGGGCGAAGATCACGCCGTCCGCCGCCGCGATCACCGCCGGGTCGAGCCGGGTGAAGCCGGCCGAGCCCTGCGTCTCGACGACGACTTCGACGCCCGCCTCGCGGCCCGCGTTCTCCAGCGACTCGGCCGCCATGTAGGTGTGGGCGATGCCGGTGGGGCAGGAGGTGACGGCAACGATGCGGAACGGCCGGCCGTCGGGGTCGCCGTCCGAGTCGCCGTCGTTGCCCGTGGCGGGGTCGGCGGNTCGCGGCCCGCGTTCTCCAGCGACTCGGCCGCCATGTAGGTGTGGGCGATGCCGGTGGGGCAGGAGGTGACGGCAACGATGCGGAACGGCCGGCCGTCGGGGTCGCCGTCCGAGTCGCCGTCGTTGCCCGTGGCGGCTTCGGCGGAGGCCGCCGCCGAAGCCGCCACGGAGTTTCCGGAGGCACCGGAGTCCTCGGAGGCACCGGAGGCACCGGAGGCCTCTTCGTCGCCGCGGATCAGTGCCGCCGCGGCCGCCGCGTCGCCCGCCGCGCGCAGTGCGTCGGTGAACTCGGCGTTCATCAGCTGCCGGGCGAGCGAGGACAGGATCGTCAGGTGGGCGTCGTCGGCGCCCGCGGGGGCGGCGATCAGGAAGATCAGGTCGGCGGGGCCGTCCGGCGCGCCGAAGTCGATGCCGGGGGTGCTGCGCCCGAAGGCGAGCGTCGGCTCGGTGACGTGCTCGCTGCGGCAGTGCGGGATGCCGATGCCGCCGTCGAGGCCGGTCGGCATCTGTGCCTCGCGGGCGGCCACGTCGGCGAGGAAGCCCTCCAGGTCGGTCACCCGGCCCAGGGCGACCATGCGCTCGGCGAGGGCACGCGCCGCCGCTTCCTTGGTGTCGGCGGACAGGTCGAGGTCGACCAGGTCCGCGGTGATCATCTCGCTCATCGCGGGCTCCTTCGCACGCGTATCGCCCAGGGGGTGTGGTGGGCG
>NZ_JBXEJE010000010.1:0-58975 GCF_056820935.1 Streptomyces sp. Q2
GGCGCGGCGGGGTCCGCCCCGGTGTGCGCCGCCGCGGCGGCGGGCGCGAGCGCGAGCAGGCCCGCCGCGCAGAGCGCACCGGTGGACAGGACAGCCCGGGAAGTAAGTCCGATTGTCATACCGCAAACGTAGGAACGAAGTCGCCGAACACAGCGCTGCCCGGGCCGAGCGGGGCCCGCGAGCACCCGGATGCCGCACGCCGAGTCGCCGTTCCTGAGCGGTTCGTCAGCCGACGGGCAGCGTCGGCTGGATGCGGCGCAGGAACGTGGCGTTGTCGGGGGTTTCCCGCATCCGCTCCAGCAGGGTCTCCGTGCTGGGCTGGCCGTCTCGGGTCTGCAGGGCTCGGCGCAGGCCGCGTACGGCGGTCAACTCGGCCGTAGACAAGAGAAGTTCCTCGCGACGGGTGCCGGAGGGGTTGATCTCGACGGCGGGAAAGACGCGGCGGCTCGCGAGCTCGCGGCTCAGGCGCAGCTCCATGTTGCCGGTGCTCTTGAGCTCCTCGAAGTAGAAGTCGTCGGCGCGCGATCCGGTCTCCACCAGCGCGGTGGCGAGGATGGTGAGCGAGCCGCCTTCCTCGGCCAGGCGGGCGGCGCCGAAGAACCGCTTGGGGCCGATCAGCGCGGTCGCGTCGACACCGCCGCTGAGCGTGCGGCCACCGGCGGCGGCCGCGTTGTTGTGGGCCCGGCACAGCCGGGTCAGGGAGTCGAGCAGGATGACGACGTCCTCGCCTGCCTCGACGAGCCGCTTGGCCCGCTCGATGACGAGCTCGGCGAGGGCGATGTGCTGCCTGGGCGCCTTGTCGAAGGTCGAGGCGTACACCTCGCCGCGCACGGAGCGCCGCATGTCGGTGACCTCCTCGGGGCGTTCGTCGAGCAGCACCACCATCAGCCGGGCCTCGGGATGGTTGCCGGCGACGGCGGCCGCGATCTGCTGGAGGAGGACGGTCTTGCCGGTCTTGGGCGGGGCCACGATGAGCCCGCGCTGCCCCTTGCCGACGGGGGCGATCAGGTCGGCGACGCGGCCGGTGAGCCCGGCCGCCGGGTGTTCGAGGCGCAGCCGCTCCTGCGGGTGCAGCGGTGTCAGGTCCCGGAAGTGGCGACGGCCCCGCTGCTCCTCGGGGCTGCGCCCGTTGACCCGGGCGACCTCGGTCAGGACCCGCTGGGCGCCGCGTACGCCGTCGACGTGGTCGCCCTTGCGCAGGCCGTACCGGCGGATCAGCTGGGGAGGGACCTGGAGGTCGGAGGGCGAGGGGTGGAGGTCCAGGGGGCGCAGGTGCCCCTTCCCGTGCGCGTCGACGTCGAGGACGCCGGTGGCGACCCGGGCGGGGGCCTGCTGCTGGACAGGGGGGTGTTCGAGTGTGGTGGTCATGCTGGGTGGTCCTTTCACGGACGGAAGTCTTGAGGCATGCGGAAGAAGGAAGGGGTGAGCCGCGAGGGGAGGCGGAGCGAAGACGCGCCTCGGCGGCGGGAACGCACCTCGGGTACGGCGACTGAGGCCTTCGACGAGGTGGTGCTGGGAAGCCGATGTGCCGGCCGTGGAAACGGCGGGCGGTGCGGCTGGTTGAGAGGAACTGGCACCGGCGCCCGGAACGGGCGTACACAAGTGCTAGCCGCAATGTACCACGCGATGCGCGGTCAGGTCTGTGACGCGGGACTCAACGGTCGGCCAGCAGGCCGTACAGGAGGGGGATGCGCGGCTCGGGAAGCCGCCACCAGCCTGACGGTGTACGGACCATCTGCGGCCAGCGCTGCCAGGGCAGTTCGTCGCTTTCCCGCAGGCGCCGGACGTTCAGTCCCACCCCCGTCAACGCGCCGATGACCTCTCCTATTCCGTGCATCCACTCGTAGCTGTCGGTCGCGCCCTCGACGGGCGGGCCGTCGGTGTAGGTGTGGGTCGCGTCCCGGCGCACTGGGCTCTCGCCGCCCAGGTAGTCGTGGCGCAGCAGCAGCTCGGGGCCCTCGCCTGCGGCGGGCTTGGGGCCCAGCGAGTTGAGCAGCGGATGGAACTCGACGATGTACAACCGGCCGCCGGGGCGCAGGAGTTGGGCCACGGCACTCGCCCAGCGCTCCAGGTCGGGCAGGTAGCACAGTGCGCCCTTGCCGGTGTAGACGACGTCGAACCGCCGTCCCTCCAGGGCCTCGACGGCGTCGTAGACGTTCGCGCACACGTATCCCACGTCGAGCCCGGCCTTGGCCGCGATGGCCTTCGCCGCCGCCACGGACGCCTCGGAGAAGTCGAGGCCGACGGCCCGCGCCCCGCGCCGGGCGAAGGCCAGTGTCTCGGTGCCGAGGTGGCACTGCAGATGGAGCACGTCGCGGCCGGCGAGCTCACCCAGGTCGTCCCACTCGAAGGCACCGAACCAGCGCTCGGGGTCGAGGTCCTGGTCGAGCCCGTAGAACCGGCTGGCGAGATGGACGGGGGTGCGGGCGTCCCAGTTCGCCCGGTTGGCCCGCATCAGCCGCTCGTGCTCGTCGGTGGTCATGACGGCATCCAACCGTGAACGGACCCCTCAATGCCAACGGTCCGAACCCCGATGGCCGCCTCCGGCGCATGGTCGCTGACAGGCTCAACGGTGCGGTGCGGTGCGGACGCGGGCGTGGAGGCTGGCGCCCGGACCGCCCTCGGCCTCGGCCACGGCCCGGCCGTCGGCGTGGTCATCCGCGACGGTGCCTCCGTACTCGGGACGGCGATGCGGCCCGCCTCCGTCTGGCCGACGGCACACTTCAGGGCCAGTGGCCCTTGTCCCGGCCTCTCCTCGCGCGACCCTGCCCGGGCACCGGCCAGCGTTGTGGTGTGCGTCACAAAAGGAATAGGGTGAGGTCGCTTGGAGAACCGCCGGGCGGCGCGTCGAACAGCGGTGCGCGACCTGGCCGTCTCCGGGTGAGGGAAGTGATCCCCTTGTCGGTCGCCTGGGACGACATCGGCGGACTCGTCGATGCCCACGAACGTTTCCTGGCCGGTGCGCTCGTCGACGCCACGGTCCGGGACTCGGTGCTCGACTCCTGGAAACGATGCAGGTCGGCGGGGCTCGAGCCGCACCAACTGCTGGTTCCCTACGCTCCGGACCTGACGTTGGAGGACCGGTTCCTGCGCGCCGCCGACCCCGTCCTGACGGATCTGAGCGCGTCGCTCACCGAGGTCGGCATGGCCGTCGCGCTCTGCGACGCGCGAGGCCGCATGATCCAGCGGCTCGGCGGTGACCGGAAGCTGCGCGACCGCTTGGACGAGGTGCGGTTCGCACCCGGCTTCGACGCTTCCGAGCGAGCCGTCGGCACCAACGGTGTCGGCACCGCGCTCGCCGAGCGCAGCCCCGTCTACGTCGTCGGCCGAGAGCACTTCGCCGACTGCCTCCAGCCCTTCGCCTGCGCCGGGGCGCCCGTCCGTGACCCCTTCAGCGGACGCATCGAGGCCGTACTCGACCTGACCTGCCTGCGTACCGACAGCGACCCCACCATGCTGAGGCTCGTCCGCGAGGCCGCCCGCGGCATCGAGGCACGGCTGCTGGAGCTGTCCACGCAGCGCGAACGCGCGCTGCTCGCGGCGTACCGGCGAGCGGGCCCCGACGTGGGCGGATGGCCGCGCCAGCCCCGCCTCGCGGCGCCCGACCTGGGAGACGGCCGCGGTGACGGCGGCCTCGGCCGCATCGACCTGGCCGTGCTGCGGGAGAAGGCCGAGGAGCTCCTCGCCTCGCCCCAGCGCAACCTCGACGAGGTCGTCCTGTCCGGCGGCCGCGTCGCCACCCTGCTGCGCCGCCCGGTCATGGGCGCGGAGGGCGAGACCGGCGTGGTCGTCGAGGCCCGGATCCTCGGCGGACCCCGGCTACGCCAGGCCGGATCGACGGCGGCCGGGATGACGACCGTGGCGGGGACTGAGGCGGGGACTGAGGCGGGGACGATCGCGGCCGGGGCGGCCTCGGCGAGACCGGCGGAGACGGGGGCAGAGGCCGGAACGACCGCTGCGGGGGCGACCTCGGCAGCGGCAACGGCCGCGACGACCGCGGCCGCGTCCGGGCCGCGCCCGTCCGGCAGCGTCACGGATGTACCGCCCGCGGCCGCGCCGGCGACGGCCCGGGTCGTCGCGACCGCGCCGACGACACCAGGGCCTGCGACCACGCCGGCCACCGGCGACGGCACCTTCCTGTCCACCGCGTCCGCCGATCCGCCCGCGCCGACCCTGATTCCGCCCGTCACCATGCCGTCCGTGACCATCCCGTCCGCGCCGCGGCCCGCGCCCGACGGGGACACCGAGCACCTGCCGCCCCCGACCCGGCCCGGCGAGGACGGCAGCGGTGCCGATGACCGTCTGCTGCTCGTCGGCGAGCCGGGCGTGGGCCGGCTCGCCGTGCTGGCCCGCAGGCGCCTGGAGTGGCTGCACGACGCCGGTGTCCGCGTCGGCACCACCCTCGACGTCACCCGCACGGCCGAGGAACTGACCGAGGTCGCCGTCCCGAGGTTCGCCGACTTCACGGCCGTGGACCTCCCCGACGCGGTGCTGCAGGGCGACGAGCCGGGCCCGCTCGGAGCAGGGACCCCACTGCGCCGGATCGCGTTGGGCTCCGTCCACGAGGTGCCCTACCTGTACGGCGTCGGCGATCCGGTCCACTACGTCCCGACCACACCGCAGGCCCGCAGCCTGGAGAGCAGGCGGTCCGTGCTCGAACCCGTGCTCGTCGAGGCCGAGGGCTGGCTCGCCCAGGACCCGGCACGGCTCGAACGCGTCCTCGCGGCGGGTATCCACTCCCTGATCACGGTGCCGCTGCGGGCCCGGGGCGCGACCCTCGGCGTGGTCAGCTTCTACCGCTCCGACAAGCCCGCCCCCTTCGAGGAGGACGACCTGTCCCTGGCCCAGGAACTGGCCGGCCGCGCGGCGATCTGCATCGACAACGCCCGTCGCTACACCCGCGAACACAACACGGCCCTCGCCCTGCAGCGCAGCCTGCTGCCCCGGGGCCGGCCCGAGCAGAGCGCCGTCGACGTCGCCTACCGTTACCTGCCCGCGCAGGCCGGGGTGGGCGGCGACTGGTTCGACGTCATCCCGCTCTCCGGCGCCCGGGTCGCCCTCGTCGTCGGCGACGTCGTCGGCCACGGCCTGCACGCCGCCGCCACCATGGGACGGCTGCGGACCGCCGTACACAACTTCTGTTCCCTGGACCTGCCGCCCGACGACCTCCTCACCCACCTCGACGACCTGGTCGGACGCCTCGACCGGGGCGAGGGCTGGGCGGTGGACAACAGCCAGACCGACTGTGGAATCGTCGGAGCCACCTGCCTGTACGCCGTCTACGATCCGGTGTCCCGGCGCTGCACCCTCACCCGCGCCGGGCACCCCTTCCCCGCGGTCGTCGCACCCGACGGCACGGTGGAGTTCGTCGAGCTGCCCTCGGCACCGCCGCTCGGACTCGGCGGGATGCCCTTCGAGACCGTCGAACTGGAGCTGGCCGAAGGCAGCCAGCTCGTCCTCTACACCGACGGCCTGATCGAGGACCGGCACCGGGACATCGACTCCGGCCTCGACCGGCTGCGGACCGTCCTCGCCCACGCCGACCGGGCACCGGAGGACACCTGCGAGGCGGTCCTCGACGCCCTGCTCCCGGAGCGGCCCAGCGACGACGTGGCCCTTCTGGTCGCCCGCACGCACGCCCTGGGGCCCGACCGGGTCGCCCAGTGGGACCTGCCCAGCGATCCGGCGGTCGTCTCCCGTTCCCGCGCGGCGGTCACCGAGCAACTGGCCGCCTGGGGCCTGGACGAGCTCGCCTTCACCACCGAACTCGTCGCCAGCGAACTGGTCACCAACGCCATCCGCCACGCCACCGGCCCGGTCCAGCTCCGCCTGCTCCGTGACCGCGCGCTCATCTGCGAGGTCTCCGACGGCAGCAGCACCTCACCCCGGCTGCGCCGCGCCCGCACCGAGGACGAGGGCGGCCGCGGCCTCTTCCTGGTCGCCCAGCTCACCGAACGCTGGGGGACCCGCTACACCCCCAACGCGAAGATCATCTGGACCGAGCAGCCTCTGCCGCGCGCCTCGTGAGGCGTCCGGCGCGTTGGTGATCGCTAGCAGATGGACCACCAGGGGCACCACCTCGTCGACAGTGCCCGCGCGACTCTGCGGAGTCATCGCCAGGTGCGCCTGGACAAAGACCCGGCCGCCAACGAACAGACGAGGACTCATGAACAATTGAGGCTGGAAGTGCTTCCAACGCCCGTGTTGTACGCGGGAGGGGCGTCACGGGCCGCGGTGACGGGCCCGTGACGCCCCGGGGAATTCGACGGGGTCAGTGCTGCCAGACCCTCACATAGTCGACCATCATGTCAGCGGGGGTCAGCCTTGGACCGCCGTGCTGATCACTGACCCCATTGTTGAGAATCAGGTACATCGGCTGTGACGTGATTCCGGACGTGATCTGTCCGACCTGCTTTCCGTCGTAATAGTAGGTAACCGAACCCGACTTCCATTCGGCGCCGTACGTGTGCCATCCGGTGAAGTCACCGGATGCGCAGCCGCCCGGGCCGCCCGCGTCGGAATGGAAGTGGTAGCATGCGCGGCCGCTGAGCCCTTCCATGACATCCATTTCACCGTCGGTCGGCCAGTTCTGCCCGTCGGTCCAGAAAGCGGGCCAGTTGGCGATCTGTGTGCCGGACGCCGGTGAGTAGATTCTGGCCTCGAAAGCACCGTAGGTGAACTGGGCTTTGTCGTTGCTCTCGACCAGGCCGGAACGGTACGGGTAGGTCGTGCCGTTGACCGTGGTCTGCTGCTGAACTGCCGTCAGGTGCAGCGAGCCGCTGCTGACGCTGACCTGGGACGGGGCGTAGGCGCCCAGCTCGGCGGAATTGACCGGCTTTGTGGTGCAGGTGGGGCAGCCCAGCCAGTTGGGGTTCCACTTGGTGGAGTCAAGCGTGGTGCCGCTGAACTCGTCACCGAACACCTTCCGCCAGGTGCCCGGTATGCCCAACGGAACGGCCGAACCGGTCACTTCGGTCTGGGTCGGCGTGGGTGCCGTGGTGGTGCCGGGGTCGGCAGTCGGGCTCGGGCTGGGTACCGAGGACGGGGCCGGGCTCGCGCTCGCGGTGGGGCTCGGGGAGGTGCTCGCGCTGCCGGAGGTGAACGTCTTCACCGGAGGCAGTTGGTACCGCGTGCCCTGAATCTTGTAGGTGACGAAATAGGTGTACGTGCCTGTGGGAAACGTGCGGCTGCCCGAGGTGTAGGTCGTCCCGGAGGGGCCCACTTTCGCCGCGGTCGTACCAGGGAAATCGTAGTGCGAACCGTCTCCTGAGCGCGCGGCGACCGTCAGTTCCTGCACTTTTGTCGTGCGCTCGGAATGGAGTTTCGCGGTGGCGGCGAATTGTCCGCCGGATGTCGCCGAGACCGACAGAGAGTCGACGATCACGTCGGCCGACGTCGATGCGGGTTGGCTCGCTCGCGCCGTGGTGCCTGCGGCGATAACTGCCGCGGCGAGCAGCAGCGGCGACAACTTGTGGACCATCGTGAGCCGAGGACGGCGTCTTTGGTTTTTCCTTTTGGTCATGTGCATGTAGTGGTCGACCTTTCCCCCCGCGTGTCCGCCTGTGGGTCGCGTCGGAGTGACTCGAACGCACTGGACTTTGCGTGAGCCAATTCCTGTCCGCAACCACCGTGCGCACCGCGGAGCAGGTTCGTTAAGTCCTCCTGTTCTCAAATGCGCATGCAGAGGGGGGCGGTTGAGGGAATCGAGACCCCCGCTGTGATGTGCGCCATAGCTGTGTCGCTTATCCCGCAAATGGGACTAAATGGGCAAGACTCCCGATTCTTAACGGAAGTTCTGGGGTCGCGGGGTCCGGCCCCGCTTGCGCGCCCGCGGCAGATAGGAGTCCGAGCGGCCGGGCGCCACACGGTTGGCGAGGTGCCGAGGCGATCCACGGGAGCGTCACCTCGTCGCCGGGCCGCAGCGGCGGCGGTGTGTGCTCCCCGGACAGCCCCCAGAACTCCGCGAGCGCCCCCAGTCACAGGTGCCCGACCCCAGGACGTCCCCGGGGCCCGCCCGGATGTCACGGGCGGAGTACTCGCCGACGAGCTCGCCTTCGAACACGTCGAGGTCCTGACCGCCGACCCGCGCGAGGCGCCGGCTCGCATGCCGCGGCGGCGAAGGTGATCAAGGAGGGCGGGGACTCCCGTACGGCCGTGTGCGAGGTACCCGACCCGAGGCGGTACGGCGGCTCATCGCCGAACTCGCCGACGAGGACGTGTCGTTGCTCGTCAACAACGTGGGAGTGGCGGGGCCGGTGAAGCCGCTCACCGCAGTGAACCGGACGAGTGGGACGACGTGTTCGCGGTGAATGTGCACGGGGGCGTACCTGACGTGCCGGGCCTTCCTGCCCCGGATGATCGCCGCCGGACACGGTGACATCGTCAACGTCGCCTCGGTCAGCGGCAAGCGCCCACTGCTCCACCGCACCCCCTGCACCGCCTCCAAGATGGCGCTGCCCGGCCTGGCCCGTACCCTGGCCGGCGAGGTCGGACCGCAAGGCATCTCCGTCAACTCCCTTTCACCCGGCCCCGTCCGCGGCCCACGCGTATGGACCGCAGCTTCCGCCTGACCGCGGAACTCGCCGGCCGCACCCCGGAACAGGCCGAACCGGATTTCGTTCTCCCGCGCCGCTCTCGGCCGCCTCGTCGTGGAGGACGAGGTGGCCCGCTCCCTGGTGGCGATGCTGTCGATGCCGGCCCCGTGCGGTGCGGACATTGACCTCTCGGCGGGGATGATCACACCGGCCTGACCCGCCGATCCTGACCACTCGCACCTCAGGTGCCCCGCCCGGGCCGTCGTGACCCTCACTTCCAGGAGTTGGGCATCGTCACCAACACCCCGCAGGCGGCTGTCAACAAGGGCGTGATCGTACGCCTGAACAGCGGCTCCACGTGGACGGTCACCGGCACCTCGTACCTGACCTCGCTCACCGTCTCCGTCGACGCCACCCTCCGGGCGCCACACGGCACCTCGGTGACCATGACCGTCGACGGAACGGCGACGGAGATCGAGCCCGGCGGCATCTGCATCGGGGCGATCACCCTGTCCGTCGTAGGAGACCCGGCCGAGGCGGATGCTCACCGAGCCGCGCCTCCGCGTCCCGGTGCGCCTAAGCTGACCCGGTGTTCAGCCCCGAAGGCCCCAGTCTGCGCGAGCTCGCCGTCCAGGCGCTGTCGTCCGTCGAACGCGGTTACGACCTGCTCGCCCCGAAGTTCGACCACACCCCCTTCCGTACGCCGGAGCCGGTGCTCGACGCCGTCGCCTCGGCGCTGCGCCGCATGGGTCCCTTCGACGCAGGGCTCGACCTGTGCTGCGGGACCGGCGCCGGCGTACCCGTGCTGGCGCAGGTGTGCCGGCAGAGCGTCACCGGGGTCGACTTCAGCGCGGGCATGCTCGACGTGGCCCGGGAGCGCACCAGGCCCGCCGGGCCGCACGTCTCCTGGGTGCGCGCGGACGCCCGGGCCCTGCCGTTCGGCCCCGCCTTCGATCTCGTCGTCAGCTTCGGGGCCTTCGGGCACTTCCTGCCACGCGAACTTCCGGGACTGTTCGCCCAGGTCCACGGCGTCCTGCGCCCCGGCGGGAGCTTCGCCTTCCCCGTCCTCGCCCCGCCGCGCCCCGCGTCCCGCGCCTACTGGATGCTGCTGGGCTTCGACGCCGTGATGTGGGTGCGCAACGCCGTGTGGCGGCCGCCGTTCGTCATGTACTACCGGGCCTTCCGGCTCTCGGAGGTACGACGGGAGCTGGAGCGCACCGGATTCGAGGTGGACCTGCACGCCCTGCCCGAGTTCGGGCACCGGCGGGACGGCAGCCCACGGGTCCGGATGGTCGTGGCCCGACGGCTGCCGTAGCCGAACGACGGCATCCGATGGGGGATCGGACGAAGCGGCGTACGAACGACAGGGCGGTGCGGTATCCGCGACCTCCGGCCACCGGTCGTCGACAGAGGCCGGCGACCGTGGGCTCGGCCGTCGGGCCGCCGATCACGCCCGCCGGAGGGCCGGAGGCCCGCCCTACCTCACAGTGCCCGGTACAGGGCGTCGATCAGCGCCATCTTCCGTGGGTCGTCGGCGATGTGCGGTCCCATGCGGTTCATCACGTACCCCAGTGACACCTCCGCCTCCGGGTCGGCCAGTCCGCACGAGCCGCCGAAACCGTCGTGTCCGAAAGCCCGCGGGTTGGGGCCGTACGACCCGTTCGGTCCGCTGAGCCACAGGCCCAGCCCGATCTCCGTCTCGTTCTCGAAGCCGGCGCCAAGGACCAGGTCACGGCAGCTGCCCTGGCCCTCGCGCACCCGCTCGGCGGCCTCGGGGGAGAGGACGCGGTGACCGTCGTACGAGCCCCGGCCCGCGAAGACGCCGTAGAGCGCGGCGACGGCCCGCGCGGTGCCGTGGCCGTTCGCGGCGGGTATCTCGGCGGCCCGCCATTCGGGCGTGTTGGCCTCGGCCGCGCCCGCCGGGGGGTTGGTCAGCGCGGCGATCGCGGCGGGCGCCAACTGGCTGAACACCGCGGCCTGTTCACTGCTCGACGCGGTCGGCGGATGCACCAGCTCGGCGGCTCGGCCGGCCTCCTTCTCGGGCAGCCCGACGGTGAAGTCGATCCCGAGCGGGCCGGTCACCTCCCGCTCCAGGAACGCCCCCGGCAGCAGTCCAGACACACGTCGTACGACCTCCCCGACCAGGAAGCCGTACGTCAGCGCGTGATACCCGGACCGGGTTCCCGGCTCCCACCAGGGCTCCGTCGCGGCGAGCCGCTCCACCGTCAGCTCCCAGTCGCAGAGCTGGGCGAGGGTGTGCGGCTCGCGCAGCCCGGCCAGACCGGCCCGGTGCGACAGCAGGTGCCGTACGAGGACCTTCTCCTTGCCGGCCGCGGCGAACTCCGGCCAGTACAGGGCCACCGGCGCGTCGAAGTCGAGCAGTCCGCGGTCGGCGAGGATGTGCGCGCACAGGGCGACCGGGCCCTTCGTCGTCGACCACACGTTGACCAGCGTGTCGCGCTCCCACAGGCGGGTGCCCGCCGCGTCGGACCAGCCGCCCCACAGGTCCACCACGGTCTTGCCGTCGACCGCCACGGCCACCGCGGCGCCCAGCTCCCCGCGGTCCCGGAAGTTCTCCTCGAACGCCGTCCGCACCGCGTCGAAGCGCTCGTCGCAGTGGCCGTGGACCGCCGACTCGTTCTCGGACATGGACCCTCCGTCGTCCTCGGAAGCCCGGGCCGCCATGCTGCGACCCGGGCCCCATGAACATACCGACTGGTCGGACTAGGTGGAAGGTGTCGTACGCGAAGGCTCGGAGGCCTCACGGTTTCACGGGCCTCCCGGCCTCAGGGGAAGAAGAGCGATCCCTCCGGCTCCCGGTGGCCCGCACTCGTGTGCCAGTAGTCGCGCGTCTCGACCGCGAGGCCGGACCCGTCGAACCGTACGAAGACGCACCCGGCCAGCGTGGACGCTTCGCCGGCCTCCTCGGAGAACACCCGGAACTCGGCCACCGCGACCCCGTCCCGGCCGACGACCGGCGTCGAGAACCGGACGTCCGTCACCTGCTCCCGGGCGAACGACCAACGCAGGTACTCCGCCAGTCCGGCCCGGCCACGGTGCGGCTCGCGGAACGGCATGGAGCGGTGCACGCAGTCCTCGGCGTACAGCTCCAGCAGCCCGGCCACGTCGTGCCCGGCCCAGGCCCGCTCCCACACCCGCACGAACCGCTCCGCGGCCTCACCCGTCTCCACGCGCGACCCCTCAGGCGTACGACCGCAGCCAGCGCACCTTGGCCGCCTCGTGGTAGGGCCCGCCGCCCTCGTGGTCGTTGAAGTCGTACACCTCGATCGTCTTCTCGTCGTGCGCCCAGCCGTTGAAGGCCGCGAAGACGGTGGAGGGCGGGCAGGTCTGGTCCTCCAGAGCCACCGAGAACAGGGCGGGGGCGCGGCCGCGGGACGCGAAGTGCACGCTGTCGAAGTAGGAGAGGGTGCGCAGGGCGTCCTCGGTGCGGCCGCGGTGCGTCTTGAGGTAGAGGCCGATCTCCCGGTACGGGTGGCGGTCCGTGAGCGTCGCCGCGCGCGGGTAGTCGCACAGGAACGGCACGTCCGGCGCGACGGCCGCCAGGTCCGGGACCAGACCGCCCACCGCGATCGTGATGCCGCCGCCCTGGCTGGCACCGATCACCGCCGTGCGCGCGGAATCGGCCAGGGGGTGCGCGCGGGCGGCCTCGACGGCACGCACCGCGTCCGTGAACACCCGGCGGTAGTAGTAGTTCTCCGGGGCGTCGATGCCCCGCGTCATGAAACCGGGATACGCGGGCGCGCCGCCCACCGGGTCGGCGGTGCCGCCACCGCCGCCCCAGGCGCTGCCCTGACCGCGGGTGTCCATCACGAAGTGCGCCCGGCCCGTGGACGCCCACAGCAGATGCTCGTGCGGCAGACCGCGCCCGCCGCCGTACCCGACGAACTCCACCACCAGCGGGATCGGCGCGGCGACCTCGGCGGGAATCGTGAACCAGCCCTTCACCGGGTGACCACCGAACCCGGAGAACGTCACGTCGTACACCTTGACCGTGGACAGACCCGTGTCGACGAGTTCGAAACGGGCGTCCAGATCGTGCTCGCGTGCCTCCTCGAGCGTCTTGGACCAGAACGCGTCGAAGTCCTCGGGCTCGGTCGACGCGCTGCGGTACTCGCGGAGCTCGTCGAGCGGAAGGTCGAACAGGGCCATCTGGGACCGCCTTTGCGACAGGGAGCGTGCGGATGATCACACCGTACGGGGATGGTCGGACGACTCGCCAGGTCTTTCGCCACGCACGTGCCTACGATGGCGCCATGACGTCTGCCGCCCAAGTGCCGGTCGAGGTAGTGGATCTGCTGGTCAGGGACGCCCGGCTGCTCGTCGTCGACGATGGGCGGGAGATCCCGGGCGGCTGGGTGTCCGTCACGGGTGGTCGGGTCACCGGCGTCGGATCGGCCGGGACCGAACCCGAGGCCCTCACGACCGTCTCCGCGGCCGGCCGGCTCGTCACGCCGGGCCTGATCAACACGCACCACCACATCTACCAGAACCTCACCCGCTCCTACGCGCCCGCCGTGAACGGCTCCCTCTTCGACTGGCTGACCACCCTCTACCCCCTGTGGGCCGCCCTGGACGAGGAGGCCGCCTACGTGTCGGCGTACGTCGGCATGGCCGAACTGCTGATGGGCGGCTGCACGACCTCCTCGGACCACCTCTACGTCCACCCCCGCCCGCGCCTGGTCGACGCCGAGATCCGCGCCGCCCGCGACATCGGCTTCCGCTTCCACGCCACCCGCGGCTCGATGACCCGCTCCGTCGAGGACGGGGGACTGCCTCCCCGGAGCGTCACGCAGACCGACGAGGAGGTCCTCGCCGACAGCGAGCGCCTCATCAGGGCCCACCACGACCCCGAACCCGGTGCGCTGATCCGGGTCGCGCTCGCACCCTGCTCGCCGTTCTCGGTGACCAAGGAGCTGATGACGGCGACCGCGGAACTCGCCGAGCGCCACGACGTGCGGCTGCACACCCATCTCGCCGAGGACCGCGACGAGGACACCTACTGTCTGGAGACGTACGGCTGCCGGCCCGTCGAGTACTTCGAGGACACCGGCTGGATGAGCGACCGCACCTGGGTCGCCCACTGCATCTACCCGAACGACGACGAACTGCGCCGCCTCGCCGCCGCGGGCGTCGGTGTGGCGCACTGTCCCAGCTCCAACATGCTCATCGGCGGCGGCACGGCCCGGGTCAGGGAGATGCGCGAACTGGGGCTGCCCGTCGGCATCGGCTGCGACGGCTCCGCCTCCACCGACCACGCCTCGCTCTGGATGGAGACCCGCGGGGCCCTTCTCCTCGGCCGCTACCGCGGCGGCCCCGGTGCGATGACCGCACGGGACGCCCTCGACCTCGCCACCCGCGGCTCGGCCCGCTGCCTGGGCCGCGCGGACGAACTGGGCCACCTGCGGCCCGGCGCGTGCGCCGACCTGGTCGTCTGGGACCTGCACGAGGTCGCGCTGGCCGGGGCGTTGAGCGACCCGGTGGAGGCGTGGCTGCGCTGCGGGCCCGCCCGGGCGTGGGCGACGGTGGTCGCCGGAAGACTCCTGGTCGACCGGGGCGAACCGGTGCTGCCGGGACTGGCGGACGCGCTGCGGACGCATGGAGGGATCGCTCGGCGGATGCAGCGGATCTAGTGGCGCGGCAGGCGACGTTCGCCCGTCGAGGAGCGGCGTCCGGTGCGTGCTCTCGGTGTGCCGGCCGGAAGCCCTCGTACCGGACGTACGCGGGCTTTCGGTGGACCGGCCGCTGTTCGACCGCACCCTGCGCGCCGCGGCCCGCGCGGCCGGAGCGGACGTGGCCGAACAAACCGCCGTACGCCACCCAGTACGCCGCACCGACGGAACCTCCGGTGCGGCGTCAGGGCGCGTGCCGGGCGTCGCGACGGGGGCAGGCGTCGCCTGCCGGGGCACGAGCTGTCGGGCGCGGGCCGGTCACGCCCTGCGGCGCGTCCACTGCGGCTCGGTGAGGGCCCAGTCGCGTTCCCACTCGGCCATCCGGTGACGGCGTGCCGCCCCTCGTACGACGGAGTGGCCGAGGAGCACCACCGCGGCCGCACCTCCGGCCGCGCACGCGCCGATGGTGAGCGTGTGCTGCCAGACCGCGCTCTCGTCCGGCGGCGGGAGCACGCTGCGGCCCTTGGTGTCGAACCACACGTCCACCACCTCACCCCGTTGCGAGCCCGCCGGAACCCGGGCGGTGGCCGTCCGCGGACCGGTGCCCGGCTCCGTCCAGCGCACGGTCGCCCGGTAGGCGTGCTCGCGGCCGCCCTGCACCGAGGGCAGGGAGCCGCCGGTCTTGCCGATGACCTCGGCGCGGACCCGATGGCGCTCGGCGCGCTGTTCCACCGCGGCCGAGCGTGCCTCGGAGTGGGCCCAGGAGGCGGCGAACGCCCCGACCAGGGGAGCTCCCAGACAGATCAGCACCGCGACGGCAAGGACCGTCCACGCCTCGACGACGTCCGACCGACGTCGCAGCGGACTGCGCCGCCAGCGCCAGCCGCGCACCCGGGTTCGCATGTCGACCTCCGCACCGCGCACGCCTGCGAGTGCCCCCAAGCATCTAGTACCCGTTTTACCGGCATCGTTCACCGGCGGCCCCGCGTCGGGCCGCCGGTGAGGAGTGCCCAGCGGGGTGATGCCGAAACGCCGGGGGGCTGCGGTGGCCGGGTGAACCGGCCACAGGGTCGCGAAGACGGTGGCGTCCCGTGACGCGCGGGGCTCCGCCCTTGACGCGCCCGGTTCCCGCCTGTCAGCCGAAGCGTTCGATCCGGATACGGTCCACCGGCTGACCCGCCTCGACCAGGAGGCGCGAGGCGTGCTCGGCGAAGGCGTTGGACCCGCACACATAGGCCTCCCACCCACCAGGAGGCTGCTCGGCCAGGAGCGACGCCACATGGGCGGCCGCCATACGTCCCACCGGCACACCCTCCGGCGCGGTCCGCGTGAACACCGGCGTCGTCTCCGCGCCCAACTCCCGCGCGTAGATGAGCTCTTCGGGACTGCGCGCCGACACCAGCATCCGCAACGGCACGGACAGGTCCCGCGCTCGGTGGTGGCGCACCATCGACATCAGCGGTACGACACCGGAGCCGGCGCCGATCAGCAGGGCCGGCCGGTCGCCGGGCCAGGCGAAGAAGCCGCTCAGCGGACCGCGTACCCGCACCTCGTCGCCGGGCGCCGCCACCGTGTGGAACCAGCCCGAGACCTCACCGCCCTCCACGTGGTCCAAGGTCAGCTCGATGTGCCCGGAGTCGTCGGGGGCGGACGCGATCGAGTAGTGGCGCTGCGCCGCGTAGCCGTCCTCGGCGGTCAGCCGCAGCATCAGGTGCTGGCCCGGCAGGTGCCCGGCCCAGGCGGGCACCGCGAAGCGGTAGGTGGAGACGCGCGGGGTCTCGCGCCGGATCTCGGTGAGCGTGGCGGTCTGCCACACCGAGGCGGCCCGGTTGCTCACGGCGATCCGTCCGGGCACGGCGAACCGCGTCGCGGGCGTGAAGCCGGAGGGAGAGGAGCCGGGGGAAAGGAGGCCAGGGGACGTGGTACCGGGGGAGCCGGGGGAAGTGGACGTCTCAGTCACCGGAGTACCGCTGCTCCTCCCAGGGATTGCCGCGTTCGTGGTAGCCGTTCTGCTCCCAGAAACCCGGCTCGTCGTGGTCGAGGATCCGCAGGCCCGCGATCCACTTGGCGCTCTTCCAGAAGTACAGGTGCGGCACCAGCAGCCGGGCCGGCCCGCCGTGCTCGGCGGCCAGCGGCTTCCCGTCGTACTCCCAGGCGATCCAGGCGCGCCCGCCGGTCAGGTCGGCGAGCGGGAGGTTGGTGGTGTAGCCGGTGTGCGAGTAGGCGACGGCATGGGTCGCGGAGCCATGTGGCCGCACCACATCCAAGAACGCGTCCAGCGACACGCCGCCGAACCGCACCCCGAACTTCGACCAGCTCGTCACGCAGTGGATGTCGCCCTCGTACACGGACGCGGGCAGCTTGTGCGCCTGCGCCCAGTCCCAGGTGCGGGGCGCCTCGACCAGCCCGTCGACACGGAACGTCCAGTCGGCGGGGGCCAGGTCGGGCGTGACCTCCGCGGACAGGACGGGCCAGTCGTCTTTGGCGTCGTACTGGCCGGGCGGCAGGCCCGGGTTGTGGACACGGGCGCGTCCGGTGAAGCCTCGGGTGACGTTCATATGGGTCCAGCGTGTCAGCGACGGCAATGTCTTACGCGTCAACCGTACGCGCACGTCAGACCGTCGCGGTTCCGGGGCGGTCCCACGATCATTGCGGCAGCGTGAACTCTCCGGCGCCCGGGGAATAGCGGACCGCCGATCCTCCTTGCCGACTGGTGTCGCGACCCGTGTCTCATACAACCGCCTGACCGGCGACAGCGAAGGAGAGTGGGAGCAGTGCCCAAGGCGTACGTCTTCACGCGGTACGGCGGTCCGGAGACCGAGGCCCTCGTCGAGGTGGACCGGCCCGTGCCCGGTCCCGGGCAGCTCCTGATCGCGGTACGAGCCGCCGGGGTCAATCCCGTGGACTGGAAGCTGCGCACCGGGTACCGCCGGCCCGGTGAGCCGGGCGACCGCGCGTTCCCCGCCGTCCTCGGCAGCGAGGCCTCCGGGGTGGTGGAAGAGGTCGGCGAGGGCGTCGAGGGGTTCGCCGTCGGGGACGAGGTCTTCGGCAACGCGGTCGCCGGTGGCTACGCCGAGTACGCCCTGCTGCCTGCCGCGGTGGCCGCGCACAAGCCCGCCGAGCTGTCCTTCGCCGGCGCCGCGACCCTGCCCGTCGCCGCCGCGACCGCGTACGACGGGATCCGCCAGCTCGACCTGCCGTCCGGTGCGACCGTGCTCGTCACCGGCGCGGGCGGCGGCGTGGGCGCGGCGGTCCTGCAGATCGCCCGCGCCTTCGGACTGGGCGCCGTCGGTGTCGCGAGCGAGGGCAAGAAGGACTTCGTCGAATCGCTCGGCGCCGTGCACGTCACCTCCGGGCCGGACTGGGCCGAGCGGGCACGGGCCGCCGCACCCCAGGGCGTCGACGGGGTCTACGACCTCGTGGGCGGCGACGTGCTGTCCGAGGCGGCCCAACTGCTCACCGACCGGACGAAGTTGATCACCGCCGGTGCCCCGCCCGAGGACGTGGGGCGGCTGGGCGGTGCCCGAGTGGCCCGGGCCCGCACGGCGGCCGTCCTGGAGGCGGTGGCGCAGCTCGTGGTGAACGGCGACCTGAACCCGCACATCACGGAGAGGTTCCCGCTCGACCGGGCCGGCGAGGCCCTGCGCACGGTCGAGGGCGGTCACGCCCGAGGCAAGGTCGTGATCGAGGTCGCCCGATGACCACCGAAGCCGCGAAGACCATGGACGGACCCCGGTACATCGCACGGTCCGCCGACCGCCCGCGGATCAGCGACACCCTCCACGTCCTCGACAACCCCGCCCGCGCCGCGCTGACCGGACCGCATGCCCACTTCGCCGAGCGCCACGGCCGGATCCTGCGCTACCCCGTGGACGTGACGCCGTGGCTGGCCCTTTCCGACGAGCCCGACGCCGGCGACTGGGCCGACCTCGCGGCCTTCGCCGGTCCCGGCGCCGAGGTGCCGCTGCTCGGGTTCGGGGGGCGGCTCCCCGACGACTGGGAGATCACCTTCCGCATAGAGGGCGTCCAGTTCGTGGACGACGGTCTGACCACCGCCCCGGAACCCGAGGCGGTCCGCCTCGGCCCCGACGACGTGCCCGAGATGCTCGACCTGGTCGCCCGCACCCGGCCCGGCCCGTTCCTGCCCCGCACCATCGAGCTCGGCACCTACCTCGGCATACGGCGGGACGGGGCCCTCGTGGCCATGGCCGGCGAGCGGCTGCACCCGCCGGGCTGGACCGAGATCAGCGCGGTCTGCACGGACCCGGCCTTCCGCGGCGAAGGCCTGGCGAGCCGGCTGATCCTCGCCGTCGCCCACGGCATCCGCGACCGTGGCGAGACCCCGTTCCTGCACACCGGCGCCGGCAACACGAACGCCATCCGGCTCTACGAGTCCCTGGGCTTCCGGCTGCGCCGTACGACCGCCTTCATGGCCGCCCGGGTACCGGAACGGCTGCCGGAGGGACGTACGGCCGCAACGGTGTCGTAGGCGCGGGGAGGCGGTAGGGGGAATCAGTCCTCCCCGGAGCCGGCCGCCGGCCAGGCGTTGTACCGCACGAGATACCGGGCGAACCGCTCCAGGTCCTCCGCGGGCCAGTCCGCGAGCCGCTCCCGGAAGGCGGCGCGGCGGCTCTCGGTGACCTGGGCCAGGATGTGCCGGCCCGCCTGAGTGAGGTCCAGGACCTGGACGCGGTGGTCCTCCGGGTCCTGGCGCCGCTCGACGAGCCCGGCCCGCTCCAGGGCGGTCACCTGGCGGCTGACCGTGGACTTGTCGAGGGCGTAGTGCGCGGCCAGGTCGGTGGCGCGGCAGCCGCCGCTCTCCTCCAGGTGCCCGAGCAGGGTGTACGAGACCAGCGACAGCTCGGGATGCATCCGTCCGGCCGAGGCCCGGGCCCGGCGGGCGAAGGACGTCATCTCGCGCTGGATGGTCTCCACGGCCGCGTCACCGACGGTTGCTGCGGATGCTTTCACGGTTCCTCCCTCACGCCACTGGTTGCATAATACAACTCGTGATCGTTGGGGTAGTGTGTCCGCGCTGTGCCCGTCGTGAACGACCAAGGAGGTGAGACCCATTACCGCTGTGTCAGGTCGGGTGCTCTCTCCTCGAACCGGCGCGGACCACCGCCAGTAGGCGGCCGCGAGAGCACCCTTCGGCTTCCGAAAGGCTCTCGGCTTCCATGCCTCCACTGTCACCCCCGTCTCCCCCCTCACCTGCATCTCCCTCTTCGCCGCGGCCCTCTCCCTCGTCCCGTGACTTTGTCGTGGCCGCGCTCCGCGCCGCCGGCTGTGTCTTCGCCGAGGACGAGGCGCGGTTGCTCCTGGCCGCCGCCCGCACCCCGGCCGTGCTGGCCGCCATGGTCGACGACCGCGTCGGGGGCCGGCCCCTCGAACTCGTCCTGGGCTGGGCCGAGTTCCGGGGCCTGCGGATCACCGTGGAACCCGGCGTCTTCGTGCCCCGCCGCCGTACCGAGTTCCTCGTCGAGCAGGCCCTCGTCCAAGTCCCCGAGGCCTCCGTCGTGGTGGACCTGTGCTGCGGCTCGGGTGCCGTCGGCGCCGCCCTCGCCACCGCGCTCGGCCACGTCGAACTGCACGCCGCCGACATCGAACCCGCCGCGGTGCGCTGCGCCCGCCGCAACGTCGCCGCCGTCGGCGGTCACGTCCACGCGGGCGACCTCTTCGACGCCCTCCCCGCCGAACTGCGCGGCCGCGTCGACATCCTGGCGGCCAACGTGCCGTACGTCCCCACCGGCGAGGTCGCCCTCCTGCCCGCCGAGGCACGCGACCACGAACCACTGGTCGCCCTCGACGGCGGCGCGGACGGCCTGGACGTCCTGCGCCGGGTCGCGGCCCAGGCCCCCCGGTGGCTCGCCCCGGGCGGCTGCCTCCTGGTCGAGACGAGCGAGCGCCAGGCGCCGGCGGCCGTCGATGCCTTTGTCAGCAGCGGCCTGGACACCCGCCTGGCCGTGTCCGAGGAGATGTACGCCAACGTGGTGGTCGGAACCCGGCCGTGGCGCGACCGTAGGGCGGTGGCGCCCCGCCGTAACGGGGGGCGCTGAGCGAAGCCGTCGGCGGCGACCTCGGTCGTGCCTGAGACCTCAGGTCAGGGGGCGGTCTGCACCCGCGCGATGAGCAGCGCCACGTCGTCGGAGTTGTCGGGCTGGTGCAGTGTGCGCAGCAGGAGGTCGCAGACCTCCTCCAGCGGGCGGTCGGGGCCGTCGAGCAGGGCAAGCAGGGCGTTCAGGCGCTCGTCGAGCGGGTGTTGCCGGGTCTCGACGAGGCCGTCGGTGTAGAGCACCAGCCGGTCGCCGGGTTCGAGGTCGACGGTCGTGGTGGAGAAGGCGACGCCGCCCACGCCCAGCGGTGCCCCGGTGGGCAGTTCGAGCAGCTCCGGAGGGCGGCCCGGACGCAGCCGGACGGGCGGCAGGTGCCCGGCGTTGGCGATCCGGCACTGCCGCAGCCCCGGGTCGTGGACGACGTACACACAGGTCGCGATCGACTGGTCCGGCCCGTCGGTGATCCGGTCGAGGTGCTCCAGGAGCCGGGCCGGATCGAGGTCGAGGGAGGCCAGGGTGTTCGTCGCCGTGCGCAGTCGGCCCATGGTCGCCGCCGCGTTGAGGCCGCTGCCCATCACGTCGCCCACCACGAGCGCGGTCTTGCCGCCGTCCAGCGGGATCACGTCGAACCAGTCGCCCCCGACCTCGGCGGTGGCGCCCGCGGGCTGGTAGCGCGAGGCGACCTCCAGGCCGCCCGTCACGGCCGGATGGCTGGGCAGCAGACTGCGCTGAAGGGTGAGGGCGGTGTCGCGGGCGTTCTGGTACCAGCGTGCGTTGTCGATCTGCACGGCCGCGCGGGACGCCAGTTCACGGGCGAGCAGCACGTCGTCCTCGGCGAACGGCCGCGGGTTGCGGGCGCGCTTGAGATCGAGGGAGCCGAGCACCTCGCCGCGCGCGATCAGCGGCACCGCCAGATAGGAGTGCACGCCCGCCCGGGCCAGCAGCCCGACCGCCTCGGGGGAGCGGGCGATGCGTGGCAGGTCCCCGGCCTCGACGTGCGCGACCAGGACCGGCTGTCCGGTACGCACGCACTCGGTGACCAGGCGGTCGGGGGCGTACCGGGCCACCTGTCCGGGCGGGTCGGCGGCGCACAGGGCATCGGGGGCGCGGTCCGCCTCCACGGCCAGGGCCCGCATGACGGCCGGATCCGCCGGACCGAGGGTGCTGGGCCTGCCCTGCACCACCGCTTCCAGGAGATCCACGGCGGCGATGTCCGCGAGGTCGGGCACGGCGACCTCGGCCAGCTCCCGTGCGGTGCGATCAAGGTCCAGGGTGGTGCCGATCCGGGCGGAGGCGTCGGCGACCAGGGCCAGCCGCCGGCGAGCGGCCTCGGCCTCGGCTTCCGCCCGGTGCTGCTCGGTGATGTCCGCGACCGAGCAGGCCACGCCCAGCACGGTCCCGACCGCGTCCTCCAGCCGGTAGAGCGAGACCGACCAGGCGTGCTCCTCGTTCGGATCGGCGGGTGTGCGGCCCACGCTCTGCCGGCCGAGCAGCGGCTGTCCGGTCTCCAGTACCTGACGGGCCGCGGTCTCGAGGGCCTCGGCGTCGATCTCCGGCAGGACCTCGCCGATGGCCCGTCCGACGTGGTCCTCGGCAGGGATGCCGTCGAGCCGCTCCAGGGCCGGGTTGACGGAGACGTACCGCAGGTCGGTGTCGAGGACGGCGAGCCCGGTCGGGGACTGCGTGACCATCCGCGTGGACAGCGCCACGTCCCGCTCCAGTCGCCGTACGGTCGACTGGTCGGCGGCGAGGCCCAGGGCGTAGACGTCGCCCCGGTCGTCGAGCAGCCGCATGTTGCGGAACTCCACCAGCTTGGTGCTGCCGTCCTTGTGCCGGACGGGGAACGCGCCGGCCCAGCCCTGACCGGTCTCCATGACGTCGGCGAACAGCTTGGCCACCAGGTCGACATGCTGTTCGTGGATTATCAGGTGCGCCGCGTAGTGCCCGAGCGCCTCCCGTGCCGGGTAGCCGAACAACTCCTCGGCCTGTGGGCTCCACAGCACGATGCGTCCTTCGGTGTCCAGGACGATCGAGGCCACCCCGAGCACGTCGAGCAGCCCGCTGGGCTGGACCGGACCACGCACCGGACCACGCACCGGGCCGGCGGCTGGGTCGCCTGGCATCGCCTGCCGCTCGCCGCCCTCGGTCACCGGACTCTCCCGGCTGCTCTCATTGCACGCACCGCCTTCGGCCGCCCTCGCGGCACGCCGTTGCCCGTGTCGACCCCTCTGTTCTACCGCGTCCAGCCGTCTCCGCGACGTCATCGGAGGGTTCTTCCACCATCCCTCAACACGGCGGTGGCCCTCGGGCACGGCCGGAGCACGGCCTCGTGACCGAGTCGCCGCCCCTCGTTCTCGCATTGGTCTGTACATGACCATTCAGACGGGCCACACTGTCCGCCGAGTACGTCCACCCCCCGGAGGAGCCCTTTCATGCCCCTGCGTGCCCGGCAACGTTGTCACGCGGTCCTCGCGGCCGCCGTCGCCCTCACCGCCGCCACTGTGCTGGGAACCGCCCCACCCGCCGTCGCCGCCGACGCCTGGACCGAGGCGGGCTCCGACCGGGCCGACCCGCTGACCGAGAGCCAGGGCCTGGCCTCCGTCGAGGTCCCGGCCGGGGCGGCCAACCGGTACACGGGGATCGGCACCGTCCCCGTCGGCCTGAGCAGCCGAGGCTGGAACCACGTGGGCGACCCCGACGCCTCCTACGACGGCCACTACATCGAGCCCTACCAGCGGGACTCCGGCACCACGAAGATGTTCCGCGCGCAGTCGCCGGGCGGGACCTGGTCGGAGTACGTCCACACGCTGAGCTCCGGAGAGGCGCTGAACAACTCCTGGGTCGCCGTCACGCCCGGCGGCCAGTGGATGCTGGCGGGGGAGTACGGCACCATGAGCCGGCTGCTGGTCTTCCCCACCCCGGGCGTCAATGCGAGCACCTCGCCCTCGGCGAACCTCCCGCAGGCGTCCACCGTCCGCCTGGACCACGCCGTACGCGACGTACAGGGCTGCGACTTCCTCAGCGCGACCCAGCTGCTGTGCTCCTCCGACGATCCCGCCGGCACCCTCTTCGGCATCACCAAGCCGCTGCTGCAGATCGACCTGTCGGCCGAACCGAACGGCACGTCCGACGTCACCGGCCATGTCACCGCGCTGCGTCAGCTGCCCCTGCGCAGTTCCTGCTCGGGCACCTTCGAGGCGGAGGGCGTCGACTACGACCGCCGTACCGGCACCCTGCGCGTGATCGTCGTGTCGCCGGGGTTCTGCGTCCTGACCGACAGCAAGACGTACCGCTTCACGCGGGGCTGACCGCACCCGGTCGAGGATGTGGGGCGGTGCCGGTAGTGCTCTGCCCCCGGTGGTGCTTATCTGGGGGTGGGGTGCGGTACCGCAGGGTTTGCCCCGCGGCACCGCAGGGCGGCCACGAGAGGAGCGTCACGATGGACAGCGAGCGACCGCACCCGGAATCCGTCTCCGTGGAACTGAGTGGCACCAAGGAGGACGCCCGGATCGTGTTCGACACCCTCTGCGCGTGCTTCGGCTCCGACCGGTGCGCGGACGACGTACCCCGGGACCACCACGAGGTACGTCCCACCGTGTGGCTCGGGACCTTCGACGTGGCCGACGAGCACGAGGGCTGCCCGCCGGCCAGTCTCGGCTCGTCCGTCACGGCCGACGTGCAGGGCGGCTACTGGGCCGTCGACCGGTTCCGTACGACTCTCGACTCCCTGTTCACCGTGCACGACCTCGCCACGGCCTCCGGCGACCAGGAGAGGGAACTGCACGTACGGCTGGAGAGCCACTAGGTCCGAGGCCCACTGGACCGAGGCACGGACCGGCCCGGCCGACGTCGGTACGACGACCGGCCGGGCCGCCTCGACGTGCGCGGCCGGGCCGCCTCGATGTACGGCCGGGAGGGCCGATCGTAGGAGTACCACGGCCACCCTGAGGACCCCCGCGGGCCGACGGTCCGGCCTAGGGTCGATGGCAGGGACAGCGACGCCCGGCTCGTCCGGTACGCGGTCCCGTCGCGGCGAGACGCGCGGAGGCGGCCGCCGCTGACACCGAATCCACCGAACCGTCTGACAAGGAACACCCCGTGAACGACGACACACCGGTCTGGTTCGTCACCGGCTGCTCCACCGGCCTCGGCCACGCCCTCGCCACCACCGCCCTTGAGCGCGGTCACCGCGTCGCGGCCACCGCCCGCGACCCACGCACCCTCGCCGAACTGGCCGCCGGCCACGGCGACCGCGTCCTCACCCTGGCCCTCGACGTCACGCGACCCGACCAGGTCGCCGAGGCCGTCAAGCGGGCGGAAGCGGAGTTCGGGCGGATCGACGTCCTGGTGAACAACGCCGGGTACGGCTATCTCGCCGCCGTCGAGGAGGGCGAGGACGAGGAGATCCGCGCCCTGTTCGACACCAACGTCTTCGGTCTCGTCGAGACCACCCGGGCCGTGCTGCCGGGCATGCGGGCCCGTCGCGCCGGCCACGTCGTGAACGTCTCCTCGCTCGGCGGCCTCGCCGCGTTCGGCGCCACCGGCTACTACCACGCGACCAAGTTCGCGGTGGAAGGGCTGTCCGAGTCCCTCGCGGCCGAGGTCGCCGCGCTGGGCATCAAGGTGACGATCGTCGAGCCCGCCGCGTTCCGCACCAACTGGTCCGGCCCCTCCATGCGCCAGTCCGCGACCGTGATCGACGACTACGCGGACACCGCGGGCGCCCGACGCACCAGCACCCTCGCCACCTACGGTCAGCAGCCGGGGGACCCGCTGCGTGCCGCCGCGGCCGTCGTCGACGCCGTCGAGTCGGCCGAGCCCCCGCTTCGCCTGCTGCTGGGAAAGGCCGCGTACGACATCGCCACCGCGCGGCTCGACACCCTCCGGGACACCTTCGACACCTGGCGGGACGTCACCCTCGGTGCGGACTTCCCGGCCGCCTGACGTGGTCGGCATCACCCCTCCCTGATTGTGCAACTAGTTGCATAAAGCTGGTCCGGTCCTCTAGAACAGGAGGGCACGACACCGCCGCGCACGGAGGGGCCCGATGAGCCGTTACCCGCACCTGTTGTCCCCGCTCGACCTGGGCTTCACCACGCTGCCCAACCGCGTCCTCATGGGCTCGATGCACGTCGGCCTCGAGGAGGCCGAGCGGGGCTTCGAGCGCATGGCGGAGTTCTACGCCGCCCGGGCACGCGGGGGAGTGGGCCTGATCGTCACCGGCGGCATCGCGCCCAACGACGAGGGACGGCCGGGCGAGGGCGGCGCCAAGCTCACCACCGACGCCGAGGCCGAGCAGCACCGCGAGATCACCGAGGCCGTGCACCGCGAGGGCGGCCGCATCGCGATGCAGATCCTGCACTTCGGCCGGTACGCCTACCACCCGGACCTCGTCGCCCCCAGCCCCCTCCAGGCACCGATCAGCCCCTTCGTGCCGCGCGAGCTCACCGACGCCGACGTCGAGCGGACCATCGACGACTACGCCCGCGCCGCCCGCCTGGCCCGGCAGGCCGGGTACGACGGCGTCGAGATCATGGGCTCCGAGGGCTACCTGATCAACGAGTTCATCGCCGCGCAGACCAACCACCGCACCGATCGCTGGGGCGGCTCGTACGAGAACCGCATGCGCTTCCCCGTCGAGATCGTCCGGAGGGTGCGCGAGGCTGTCGGCGAGGACTTCGTCATCATCTACCGGCTGTCCATGCTGGACCTGGTCCCGGGCGGCTCGACCCTCGACGAGGTGATCACCCTCGCCAAGGCCGTCGAAGCCGCCGGGGCCACCATCATCAACACCGGTATCGGCTGGCACGAGGCGCGTATCCCCACCATCGCCACCTCGGTGCCGCGCGGCGCCTACACCTGGGTGACCAAGCGGCTGATGGGCGAGGTCTCCGTCCCGCTCGTGACCACCAACCGCATCAACACCCCCGAAGTCGCCGAGGAACTGCTCGCCGACGGCTGCGCGGACATGGTGTCCATGGCCCGGCCCATGCTCGCCGACCCCGACTTCGTCGCCAAGGCCGCGGCCGGCCGCCCCGAGGCGATCAACACCTGCATCGGCTGCAACCAGGCCTGCCTCGACCACACCTTCAGCGGCCGGATCACCTCCTGCCTGGTCAACCCGCGCGCCTGCCACGAGACCGAACTGGTCCTCGCCCCGACCCGGCTGCGCAGGCGGGTGGCCGTCGTGGGCGCGGGGCCGGCCGGTCTCGCCTGTGCCGTCAGCGCGGCCGAGCGCGGCCACGAGGTGACCCTCTTCGACGCCGCGAGCGAGATCGGCGGCCAGCTCAACGTCGCCCGCAAGGTCCCCGGCAAGCAGGAGTTCGACGAGACCCTGCGCTACTTCCGCCACCAGCTCGACGCCCACGGCGTGGACGTACGCCTGAACACCTGGGTGGCCGCCGGCGACCTCGCCGACTACGACGAGGTCGTGGTCGCCACCGGCGTCACCCCGCGCACCCCCGACATCCCCGGCGTCGACCACCCCAGCGTCGTCGGCTACCTCGACGTCCTGCGCGACGGCGCCCCCGTCGGCGACCGCGTCGCGATCCTCGGCGCGGGCGGCATCGGCTTCGACGTCGCCGAGTTCCTCACCGACGGCGGCGACAAGGCGAGCGAGGACCCGGCGACGTACTTCCGCCAGTGGGGCGTGGACATGGACTACGCGGCACCCGGCGGACTCACCGCCCCCGAGCGCCCCGCCCCGCCGCGCACCGTCCACCTCCTCCAGCGCAAGACCACCAAGGTCGGCGCCGGCCTCGGCAAGACCACCGGCTGGATCCACCGCACCGAACTCAAGCACCGCGGCGTCACGATGGTCCCGGGCGTGAGCTACGACCGTATCGACGACGCCGGCCTGCACGTCACCGTCGGTGACGCGAGCACGGTGCTGGAGGTCGACACCGTCGTGCTGTGCACGGGGCAGGATCCGCGCCGCGACCTGTACGAGGCGCTGCTCGCCGCGGGCCGCAGCGTCCACCTCATCGGCGGCGCCGACCTGGCCGCCGAACTGGACGCCAAGCGCGCCATCAAGCAGGGCACCGAGCTGGCGGCGACGCTGTAGGGCCGCGTGACGGCCTCCCTAGGATGACCCCATGTCACTCCCGCACGCGATCCTCACCGCCCTGCTCGAAAGGCCGTCGTCGGGCCTCGACCTGACCCGCCGGTTCGACAGGTCGATCGGCTACTTCTGGTCGGCGACGCATCAGCAGATCTATCGCGAGCTGGGAAAACTGGAGGCCGAGGGCTACATCCGGGCGCTGCCCGCCGAGCAGCCGGCGCGCGGCCAGAAGAAGAGCTACGAGGTCCTGCCCGCCGGCCGTGCCGAACTGGGGCGGTGGACGGCCGCCGGGCAGGACCCCAAGCCGCACCGCGACGCGCTGCTCCTGCGCCTGCGCGCCGCGGCCGTCGTCGGCACCGCGGGCCTGGAGTCCGACCTGCGCCGCCATCTCGACCTGCACCGGCTGCAGTTGGCCGAGTACGAACAGATCGAGAAGCGCGACTTCCCGCCCGGCAACGACAGCGCGCAGGCCAGGCTCCAGCACCTGGTCCTGCGCGCGGGCATCGAACTGGAGACCTTCTGGACGCAGTGGCTCACCGAGGCCCTGGCGGAACTGCCCGCCCTCGAGGAGGGGCCGGGCTAGCGCGTGCCAGGCGCCGCCCGGCAGGCGCCGCTTCCGGCACAGGCCCTCAGAGCCGGTAGGGCTTCGCGCGGCGGCGCAGGAACCAGGCGGTGGCCAGCGCGCCCGCTCCCACCAAGGTCCCTCCGGCCACCAGCGTGAGAGTGCCGTAGTCCTTCGTGGCGCCGCCCACACCGCCCATGACGCCGCGCGACGGCGAGGCCGTGGCGGAGACCGTGGGGGTGGACACGGGCGTCACGATGACCGACTGGGTGCCCGCGGTGCTGTTGTCCGCGCACCGGACGATGACGGTGTAGGTGCCCGCGCTCACGCCCGACCAGGCCGCCGACTGAAGGTTGCTCGTCCCGGACAGCGACACCTGACGGCCCTGGGCGAAGGTCGCCTGGCTGCTGTTCAGGAGCGCTGCGGTGCCCCAGTTGCCGTTGACCTGCGTACAGGCGCTGGTCGTGACGGAGACCGTGGACCCGGTCGTGCTCACGGAGATGCCCGGGCCGGCGGCAGCCGGCGTGGCGGTCAGGGCGAGCGGCAGCGCGGCGGCGGCTGCGACGGTCAGGCCGGAGCGGAGCAGTAGCTGAGTAGTGTCCATGGACCTGTTCCTCCGGCGGCACGGTTGGCGGTACATCCCTTGCGCCGCCGAGGATCGGGAACGCCCGTGCTGCCCTCAGGGGAAGCCAACGTGCTCACGGCCCCGCCCGCATGCGGACGGCCCCCGGTCGGGTGACGGATCCGTCGTCCGGCCGCGGCGGCGGCGAAGGCGGGCCCGGTCGTCACGGCCGTGGGGTGGCGCCCGTGGTCACGGTCCGCTCCGCGGAGAAGCCTCCCCAGGTGCCGTCCGGCAGCTTCGCCCGGATCCGCACCCGATGGCTGACGCCGGCCTCCCGTCCCAGGTAGAAGCCGTACGTGGCCCGGTCGCGCGGCGCCGATCCGCCGAACACCAGCGAGGTGGCGGGCCGTCCGTCGAGATGGACCTGGTACTCCGTGACCACCTCGTCCGTGCGCGGCGGTACCCAGGCGAGCTCGACGTGGTACGCCCCGTCGGCGTGCCGGGTCGTCGCCTCGAAGGCGGTGGGAGCCGTGTCCCGCCCGTCGTCGGCGCCCGCGGTGGTGAGGCGCAGGGGGCCGCCGGCGGGCGAGACGTTGTCGGCCGCGTCCCTCGCCCGCACGGTGAAGGAGTAGCGGGTGCCCGGACGCAGCCCCGTGACCACGGCCGCCGTCTGGTTCCCGCCCACACTGTGGATCTTCGTGGCGCCCTGATGGATGTCGTACGACGCCACGTCCCGGTCGTCGGTCGAGGCGGCCCAGGACAGCTGGACCGCCCGGCTTCCGGCCGCTCGGCCCCGCAGCTTCCCCGGCCGCGTCGGGGCCGAGCGGTCCGCCGCCACGGCCGCCAACGTCGTCGCCCGCACCTCCTGGCCGGCAGGGCCGAGGCGCCCCTCGGCGTCACGCGCCCGCACGGTGAAGACGTACACGGTGGACGGCCTGAGCCTGGTGACGTCCACCATGTGCCGCGAACCCGGTACCTCCCTGACCTTGGTGGTGTCGCGATACACCTCATAGACGTCGACGCCGCGGCCTGCGTCCGCCGTCACCGCGTTCCACATGACGTGCACGTTCGTCGCACTGCCGGCCGTGGCGGTGACGCCCGTCGGCGCCGCGGGCAGCCGGCCGCTCTCACCGTCGGCCGTCCCACCCCCTCCGCAGGAGGCGATCAGCGCGAGCGCTCCGCACAGCGCGAGGCGACGGGGCACGGAAGGCGGGACGTGAACGCGTCGCACGGCTGCCTCCCGGAGGGCTTGACGAGCATGGCGGGTATGGCGGGTATGGCGGGTATGGAGGGGCATTGGTCCGGACCAATATGGCGCGCTGGCGCGATCACATCAAGAGGGCACGTGAAGCGGGCGGAGTTCGGTGACCACCCGCGACGGCCGTCTCCAGGGGGGGGGGTGGGTGTCGGTGCGTCAGGCGTTTCGTATGCTGACGGCCTCACGGCTGAACTCTCCCTGAGTGGTGGGTAGTTCACGCCGGCACGCGGGCCGCTGTCGTCGCTGGTCCCGCGCCGGTGCGGGCGGCCGGGAGGCCGGAGTCCTTCGCGGGCCTGGGGTCCCGGCCCCCGTCCGGCTGCCCGAAGACGTGCTCCGTCTGGCCCCCCAACGGTGGCCGCGCGATCGACGCGGCGTCAGATTGGGCTGAGTGTCCGTCAACGCCTCCAGGAGGGGGTCCTCATCGTGCGTGCCCAGTCACTGACCCTGGCCGTGGCAGGCGCCGCCCTCCTCGCCCCGACGGCTCTGCCCGCCACCACGCCGGTCGCTCTGCCCGCCACCACGCCGGTCGCTCTGCCCGCCACCACGCCGGTCGCTCTGCCCGCCACCACGCCGGTCGCTCTGCCCGCCACCACGCCGGTCGCTCTGCCCGCCACCACGCCGGTCGCTCTGCCCGCCACCACGCCGGTCGCTCTGCCCGCCACCACGCCGGTCGCTCTGCCCGCCACCACGCCGGTCGCTCTGCCCGCCACCACGCCGGTCGCTCTGCCCGCCACCACGCCGGTCGCTCTGCCCGCCACCACGCCGGTCGCTCTGCCCGCCACCACGCCGGTCGCTCTGCCCGCCACCACGCCGGTCGCTCTGCCCGCCACCACGCCGGTCGCTCTGCCCGCCACCACGCCGGTCGCTCTGCCCGCCACCACGCCGGTCGCTCTGCCCGCCACCACGCCGGTCGCTCTGCCCGCCACCACGCCGGTCGCTCTGCCCGCCACCACGCCGGTCGCTCTGCCCGCCACCACGCCGGTCGCTCTGCCCGCCACCACGCCGGTCGCTCTGCCCGCCACCACGCCGGTCGCTCTGCCCGCCACCACGCCGGTCGCTCTGCCCGCCACCACGCCGGTCGCTCTGCCCGCCACCACGCCGGTCGCTCTGCCCGCCACCACGCCGGTCGCTCTGCCCGCCACCACGCCGGTCGCTCTGCCCGCCACCACGCCGGTCGCTCTGCCCGCCACCACGCCGGTCGCTCTGCCCGCCACCACGCCGGTCGCTCTGCCCGCCACCACGCCGGTCGCTCTGCCCGCCACCACGCCGGTCGCTCTGCCCGCCACCACGCCGGTCGCTCTGCCCGCCACCACGCCGGTCGCTCTGCCCGCCACCACGCCGGTCGCTCTGCCCGCCACCACGCCGGTCGCTCTGCCCGTCGCCGGTCCCGTCGCCGGGCCCGTCGCCGGGCCCCGCGTCGTCCGGGAGGGGCCGATGGCGCGGAGCGCGGGCGACGTCCGAGCCGCCGACCTGCTGGCCAGGGTGCGTGACTGCGTCCCGGTCTCCCGCGGCCGCTACCGCAGTGACGACGGCACGCCCGCGAGCACCCCCGTCTGCGGTACCCGGGACGCCGTGTTCTGGCGGGCCGACCTGGACATCGACTGCGACGGCCGGGCCGGCCGCCGCTGCAACCGCCGCAGTGACCCGCTCTTCTCCGACGCCACGGCCTATCCGCAGTCCGACGGCCGCCAACTGGACGCCGAACGGCTCCCGTACATCGTCGTGCCCGGCCCGAGCCGCATCTGGAACCACCGCGACGACGGCGTGCGCGGCGGATCGGTCGCGGCCGTCGTCCACCGTGACCGGGTGCGGTACGCGGTCGTCGGCGACGTCGGCCCGCGCGACCTCATCGGCGAGGCGTCCTATGCCGCCGCCAAGGCCCTCGGCATTCGCCCCGACCCGCGCGGCGGCGGCACCGACTCGGGCGTCACCTACATCGTGTTCAAGGACACGCGGGTGGCACCCATCGAGAACCACGCGGCCGCCGTGATGGTCGGGGAGCGGCTGGCACGGCAGTTCGTCCGCGGCCGGTGACGGCCTGGCGGGCGGTTTGTGCGGGCTGGTGTCGGTCGGCGGGGTGGTTCGTGCGGATGGGTGACGGTCTGGTGGTGCGGTTCGTGCGGATGGCGACGGCCTGGGCGTGCGGTTTGTGTGTGCCGGCGAGGGCCTGCGGGGCGGCCCGGGGGACCGGTGACCCCCCGGCGGTGCGTCAGACCGCAGACCAGCCGTCGTCGACCGGCAGCACCACGCCGTTGATGTTGCTCGCCGCGTCCGAGGCGAGGAACACGATGGCGGCGGCCTGCTCCTCGGGCCCGGCTACGCGGCCGATGTTGACGAAGTGCGGGCCGAGCGCGGCCGGCCCGTGGGCACCCTGCTCGACATCCACGACGATGTGGGTCGCCGTACCGCCCGGCGCGATGGCGTTGGCCCGGATGCCCTGCTTGCGGTACATGACCGCGAGGTTCTTGGTCAGCCCCACCAGCCCGTGCTTCGAGGCCGTGTAGGCGGCGCCGGCCGCGCTGCCGCGCAGGCCCGCCTCGGAGGCGGTGGTCACGATGGCGCCCTTGCCCGCAGCCAGCATGTGCGGCAACACCGCGCGGGTGAGCAGGAAGGGCGCGGTGAGGTTGACCCGGATGACCCGCTCCCACTCCGCGTCGCTCACGTCCGCGAGCGCCGACATGCGGTCCATGATCCCGGCGTTGTTCACCAGGACGTCCACCCCGCCGAAGCGCTCCACGGCGGTCGAAGTCACCCGGTCGACGACGGCCTGCTCGCTCAGGTCACCGGTGACCACGACCGGGCTCCCGCCCGCCCGCTCGATCTCCTCGGCCGTCTCCTGAGCGCCGTCGGCATTGAGGTCCGCCACCACCACGCGCGCGCCCTGCGCGCCGAAGGCCACGGCGGCGGCCCGTCCGATGCCCGAGCCCGCTCCGGTGACGATGACGCTGCGTCCGTCGAATCCGCCGGCCATGGGGATCTCCTGTCCGTGTCTCCGAAGGCGGGATGCCCGGTGGGTCCTCACCCTACGACTTAATGTCTGTGAGTGACATAAACTTGTCGGAGACAGTCCCGGAGAGTGAGATTCCCGGAGAGTGATCGCCACCAGCCGGAGGAACCGATGACCGCCCCTCGCGTCCGCACGGGACGACCACCCCTGACCGAGGAGCGCAAGGCCGAGATCAGGCTGGAGATCGCCCGGGCCGCGGTGGACCTGTTCGTCGCCCAGGGCGTCACGGCGACCACCGGTGAGCAGATCGGACAGGCGGTCGGCGTCTCCGCGCGGACCGTGTGGCGCTACTTCCCGAGCAAGGAGAGCTGCGTACGGCCGCTGTTCTCGCAGGGCATCGACGTGATCGCCGGCTGTCTGCGCGACTGGCTCCCGGGACAGCCCCTGGAGGAGCTCTTCGACCGGACGCTGACGAGGGAGCTCTGTCACGTCGGCGGTCCCGCCCGCGCCACCGTCGGCGCCCTGGTCCGGCTCACCCGAACCGAGCCAGGACTGCGCGCCGTCTGGCTCCAGACGTACGACGAGGCCGAGCCGGCGTTCGCCCGCGCCCTGGCCGAGCGGGCCGGGCTGGCCCCCGAGGACCTGCGGCCGACGATCCTCGCGGCGATGTTCAACGCCGCCCTGCGCGCCGCGGTCGAGCACCACGCCTGGCGCACCGCCGACCCGTCGGCCGACCCCGCGACGGCGGAGGCCGAGTTGGTGGCCACTTTGCGCTCGGCCCTCGCCGTCGCGGCCGAAGGGGTCGGCTAGGCACTGTCCGGCGGATCAGGCCGCAGACGCGGGGCCTGGCACTCCGATCCGCGGCGTTGTCGTCGGTTGCCGACCCGACTTTCCCCCGCTCGAACGACCTCGAGCGGGGGGATCCCATCGCGTCGACGCCCTCCTCCGCCTCGCAGCTCGGCGCACAAGGCCCCGCTCACCTACGTCGATGAGCCGCCGCCGCTTCCCGGGACAGGATCCAAGATCCGTCGGACAGGCCCCGGCCATCTGAAGGGGCGTCACACCTTCCGGTACGTGTACGCCTCCACGGCCGCCGCCTCCACCGCCGCGAGGTCGGCTCCCGTGGCCGCCGTGACGACCGCGGCCACCGCCCCTTCGACGAACGGGGCGTCCACCAGGCGGGTGTGGGCGGGGAGTTCGTCGCCCTCGGCGAGCAGCGCCTTCACGGTGAGGACCGCGCTCCCGAGGTCGGTGAGCACCGCGACACCGGCACCCCGGTCCACGGCGGCGGCCGCGGCGGCGATCAGCTCCGCGCTGGTACCGAGCCCGCCGCCCTCGGTGCCGCCCGCCGGGGCGACGGGCACCTCGGCGCCGGCGCCCACCAGCCCCTTGGCCAACTCGGCCACCGACGCGGCGACCTCAGCGCTGTGCGACACCAGCACGATCCCGACCAGCTTCTCGTCACTCACCGGCCGCCTCCGCGAGTGCCGCCACGAGCAGCGATGCCGATGTGGCCCCGGGATCCTGGTGTCCGATGCTGCGCTCCCCGAGGTAACTCGCCCGTCCCTTGCGGGCCTGCAACGGCGTGGTCGCCAGAGCGCCCTCCTCGGCCGCGGCCCTGGCCGCGGTGAAGCCGTCGCCGAGCGCGTCGAGGGCCGGCACCAACGCGTCGATCATGGTCTTGTCGCCGGGCGCGGCTCCGCCGAGCGTCCTGACCGCGTCCACACCCTCGCGCAGCGCGTCGGCGAACCGCTCCTCGCTGACCTCGCCGGCGTCACCGAGCGCCTTGCCGGTGCGGCGCAACAACGTGCCGTACAGCGGCCCGGAGGCGCCACCCACGGTCGAGATCAGCGTGCGACCGGCGAGCACGAGGACCGCACCCGGCGTGTCGGGCGCCTCCTTGTCCAGCGCCGCGGTCACCGCGGTGAAGCCGCGCCGCAGATTGCTGCCGTGGTCGGCGTCCCCGATGGGTGAGTCGAGGGCGGTGAGCCGTTCCGCCTCGCGGTCGACGGAGGTGGCGGTCGCCGTCATCCAACGGCGGAAGAAGTCGGCGTCGAGCACTGGATCTCCTTGCGTGGTCGGTACGTTGTGTCCGCTGGCCCTCGCCGGATCACACCCCCCAGCGCAGTCCCGCCGTCTTCACGGGCGCGTCCCACAGGCGCAGCAGCTCCTCGTCGATCTGGCACAGGGTGACCGAGGCGCCGGCCATGTCGAGGGAGGTGACGTAGTTGCCGACGAGGGTCCGGGCGACGGCGACGCCGCGCTCGGCGAGCACCCGCTGCACCTCGGCGTTGAAGCCGTACAGCTCCAGCAGTGGCGTCGAGCCCAGGCCGTTGACCAGGACGAGGACGGGATTGCGCGGGGTCAAGTCGTCCAGGATCGCGCCGACCGAGAAGTCGGCGATCTCCCGCGAGGTCATCATCGCCCGCCGCTCCCGGCCGGGCTCGCCGTGGATGCCGATGCCCAACTCCAGCTCACCGGGCGGCAGATCGAAGGTCGGGCTGCCCTTGGCCGGCGTGGTGCAGGCGCTGAGCGCGACCCCGAAGCTGCGGGAGTTCTCGTTGACCTGCTGGGCGATCGACTGCACTCGCTCCAAGGGCTGCCCCTCGTCGGCCGCGGCCCCCGCGATCTTCTCCACGAAGAGCGTCGCACCGGTGCCGCGCCGCCCGGCCGTGTAGAGACTGTCGGTGACCGCCACGTCGTCGTCGACCAGCACCTTGGCGACCTGGATGCCCTCGTCCTCGGCGAGTTCGGCCGCCATGTCGAAGTTGAGCACGTCGCCCGTGTAGTTCTTCACGATGAACAGCACACCGGCGCCGCTGTCCACCGCCGCAGCGGCCCGCACCATCTGGTCCGGCACCGGTGACGTGAACACCTCGCCGGGGCAGGCCGCGGAGAGCATCCCGGGCCCCACGAAGCCGCCGTGCAGCGGTTCGTGCCCCGAACCCCCGCCGGAAACCAGGGCGACCTTCCCTGCCACGGGGGCGTCCCGCCGTACGATCACCCGGTTCTCGACATCGACGGTCAACTCGGGATGAGCGGCCGCCAGGCCACGCAGCGCGTCGGCGACCACGGTCTCGGGGACGTTGATCAGCATCCTCATGGGTACCTCCTGGTGAGACTGGAAAGATGAGCCTCTGACCTCTACGGGAAGTATCAATGCTGAGGCAGCGTCGGTCACGTTCGCGGGCCGGCGCCGTGGGTCCGGTTCTCCAGCGCGTGCAGTACGGCCACCATGTCCTGGCCGCCGTGACCCTGCTCGACGGTCTCGTCGAAGAGGGCGTGGCAGACGTCCAGGAGCGGGGACGCCAGGCCGGCCTTGCGGGCGGCCTCCGCGATCAGCCGGTTGTTCTTCAGGACGTCCGCGGCCGCCGCCTGGACGGCGAAGTCACGGGTGAGCAGCTTGGGCGCCTTCATCCGGGAGACGGCGCTGGCCATCGGTCCGGCGTCCAGGACGTCGTGGAGCAGGCGTGGGTCGAGCCCGTGCCGGTCGGCGAAGTGGAACGCCTCGGTCAGTCCGGTCACCAGCGTGATCAGGAACAGGTTCACCGAGAACTTCATCAGTAGCGCGCCCGGGACGGGGCCGCAGCCGAACGTGTCCCGGCACATGGGGGCGAGCAAAGGGCGTACGGCCTCCACGACTTCGTCGTCACCCGCCAGCATCGCCACCAACTGCCCTTGCTCGGCGGGGACTCGGGAACCGGAGACCGGTGCCTCCGCGTAGCCGCCGCCCGCGGCCCGGAGGTCGTTTTGGAGGCCGGCCGAGTACTCCGGTGAGGTCGTGCCCATGTGGACGACGGTGTGTCCGGCGACGCGCGCGGCGAAGTCCGGGGTGCCGCGACCGAGGACCGCGTCGACGGCGGTCTCGTCGGCCAGCATGAGGATCACGGTGCCGGCCCGTTCGAAGACCTCGGCGGGGCTCGCCGCGACCTCGGCTCCGGCGGCACGCAGGGGTTCGCACCGGACGGGGGTGCGGTTCCAGACGACGAGGGGCGTGCCGGCACGGGCGAGGTTGAGGGCCATGGGCTGTCCCATGACACCGAGGCCGACGAAACCGACGTACACGATGCACCGCCTTGTCCGGCCCCATGGCGAGGTCGAGCCGTCCCCTGCCTATGACAGCGGTCATAGTAGTGGACTCTATGACGGTGGTCATAGGGTGGGCGGGGAGCACGCGCGACATGGTGCGCGACATGGCGGTGGAGGTCGGGATGGCGCTGTCCGAACGGGGGCCGCGCGAGCGGATGGTCTTCAGCGCGGCCCAGCTCATCCGGCGCGACGGGGTCGCCTCGACGGGAATGCGGGAGGTCGCCGCCCACGCCGGCGCGCCGCGCGGTTCGCTCCAGCACTACTTCCCCGGCGGCAAGGAGCAGCTCGTCAACGAGGCCGTGGACTGGGCGGGCCGCTACGCGGGCAACCGTGTCGCCCGCTTCCTGGCAGCGCTGCCCGAGCCGACGCCCAGCGGCTTGTTCGCCGAGATGGTGCGCCAGTGGACCGACGAGTACGAGGCCGCCGGCTTCGTGGGCGGCTGCCCCGTGGCCGCCGCCACCGTGGACTGCGCGGAGTCCGCCGTGTCCACGCGCAGGGCCGCGGCCGCCGCGTTCGCCACCTGGGCCGGACCGGTGGCCCGGGCCCTGGCGGACATGGGCGTGCCCGAGGAGCGGGCCGACGCGCTCGCCACCCTCATGATCAGTGCCTTGGAGGGGGCGATCCTCATCGCCCGGGCCGAGCGGGACGTCCGCGCGCTGACGAACGCGGCCCGGGAACTCGGCCCTCTTCTCGACGCGGCGGTGCGCGAGAGCGACTGACCGGCCGTCTACCGAAGCGTGGCCAGGAACTTCCCGAGGCGGGCGATCCCCTCGCGGAGGTCGTCGGCCGACGCCGCGTAGGAGAGGCGGACATGGGTGTCCGCGGTGCGGACGCCGAAGTCCCGGCCGGGGGTGAGTGCCACGTGCGCCTCCTGGAGCGCGCGTTCGCAGAACTCCCACGAGGTCAGTCCGGTGTGGCCGACGTCGAAGTAGACGTAGAACGCGCCGTCGGGCGGGACGGGGACCGGCAGACCGATCCGGGCCAGGCCGTCCAGGACGAGCGCGCGCCGCTCGGCGAACTCGATCCGGCGTGCCTCGCAGACCGCGAGGGACTCGGGGGTGAAGCAGGACAGGGCCGCGTGCTGCGCGGGAGTGGAGGCGCACAGGAAGTAGTTCTGGGCCAGACGCTCCAGTGCCGGCACGAGAGTCTCGGGGACGACGCACCAGCCCAGCCGCCAGCCGGTCATGCCGAAGTACTTCGAGAAGCTGTTGATGACGATGGCTTCGGGGTCGTACGACAGCGCGCTGCGCGGCGGCTCACCCTGGGCGTCGGGGTCGCCGAGGTTGAGGTAGATCTCGTCGACGATGCGCCACGCGTCGCGTTCGCGGGCGAACGCGCAGATCGCCGCCAGCTCGTCGGCCGGGACGGAGGTGCCCGTCGGGTTCGACGGAGTGGCGATCATGACGCCGCGGGTCCGGTCCGTCCAGCTCGACCGTACCGACGAGGCGTCCAGCTGGAAGCGGGACTCGACGGTGGTGGGCACGAGCGTGACGTCCGCGCCGAAGCTCTCGACGATCTGCCGGTTGCAGGGGTACGACGGGTCCGCGATGAGCACCTCGTCACCGGCGTCGACGAGGGCCGCCGTGGCCAGCACCAGGGCGGCCGAGGCGCCCGCGGTCACCACGACCCGGGCGGGGTCGACCTTCACACCGTGCCGGTCCCGGTAGAACCGCGCGATCGCCTGCCGCAGGGCGGGCAGCCCGAGCGCCGCGGTGTAGGTCATCGGCCGGCCGTCCATGGCCTCGCGCATCGCGTTCCGTACCGCCTCGGGCGCGCCGAAGTCCGGCTCACCGAGGCTGAGTTTGACGACGTGGTGGCCCTGGGCCTCCAGCGCCGCGGCACGCTTGCCGAACTCCATGGCGTAGAAGGGGGCGACGGCCTGGGCGCGTTGCGAGATTTTCATGCGGCGGCCTTCGGCTGGATCGCGTACGGAAGGGGCCCAGTTTATGCGCTGAGCCGGGCGCGAAGCCGGGTGGGGCGGGCGCACTCCCGGTCGGGAGGTGCGCCCGCCCCACGGCCGGTGCTCGGCCGTCAGCAGCAGCGGCTCTGGGGGTGGCTCTCCCGGTGGCGTGTGCGCTGCACCTCGTACTCGCGGCGGGTCGGTACCGGCGCGAGCGGGTGGTGGCGTCGGTACCGGTCGCAGTGCCGGTCGTACTCGGCCTCGCCCGTCAGCTCGCGCAGGTACCAGCGCACCGCCCGTGCCCACTGCCGGGCGCTCATGAGCGGGCTCCCGCCAGCGGCTTGGAGGTCTGCTCGGGTACGTCGATGCGCGACTCGACGTACGGCGCCTCGGTGGTCGGCAGCTCAGACGGGGACCGCACGGCGCGTACGCACACCACCGCGGCGTTCACGATCACCACGGCGACCAGGAGCAGGAAGACGGCGATGAGGACGCCGTCGACGGTGGAGTTGGTGACCACGGTGTGCATGTCGTCGACGCTCTTGGCGGGCGGCAGGATCTGGCCGGCGTCGATGGCGTCGGCGTACCGCGTGCGCTGGGTGAAGAAGCCCACCTTGGGGTCGTCGGAGAAGATCTTCTGCCAGCCGGCGGTGAAGGTGATCGCGACCACCCATGCCAGCGGGACACCGGTGATCCAGGCCCAGCGCAGCCGTCCGGACTTGATCAGGACCGTCGTGCAGACGGTGAGGGCGATGGCGGCGAGCAGCTGGTTGGCGATGCCGAAGAGCGGGAAGAGCTGGTTGATCCCGCCCAGCGGGTCGGTGGCGCCGGTGTAGAGGAAGTAGCCCCAGGCGGCGACGACGAGGGCGCTGCACAGCCAGATGCCGGGCTTCCAGTTGACCCGGCCGAGGGGCTTCCACACGTTGCCGAGCATGTCCTGCAGCATGAACCGCCCGACGCGGGTGCCCGCGTCGACCGTCGTCAGGATGAACAGGGCCTCGAACATGATCGCGAAGTGGTACCAGAAGGCCTTCATCGCCGCGCCGCCGAAGACCCCGGAGAAGATCTCCGACATGCCGACGGCCAGGGTGGGCGCACCGCCCGACCGGGCGATCAGGGTCTGCTCCTCCACCGCCTTGGCCGCCTGGGTCAGCTGGTCGGGGGTGATGGTGAAGCCGAGGCCGGCCACCGCGTGGGACGCGGACTCGGCGGTCGCGCCGAGGAGGCCCGCGGGGGCGTTCATCGCGTAGTACAGGCCGGGTTCGAGGGTGGCCGCGGCGATCAGCGCCATGATCGCGACGAACGACTCCATCAGCATGGCGCCGTAGCCGATCAGCCGGACCTGGGACTCCTTCTGGATCAGCTTCGGGGTGGTGCCCGAGGCGACCAGGGCGTGGAAGCCGGACAGCGCGCCGCAGGCGATGGTGATGAAGAGGAAGGGGAAGAGGGAGCCGGCGAAGACGGGACCGGCGCCCGAGGTCGCGAACTCGCTGACCGCGTCGGCGCGCAGCACGGGGGCGGCGACCACGACGCCGACCGCGAGCAGTGCGATCGTGCCGATCTTCATGAAGGTGGACAGGTAGTCGCGCGGCGCGAGGAGCATCCACACCGGCAGGACCGAGGCGACGAAGCCGTAGCCGACCAGGCAGAACACGAGGGTCGTCGGGCTGAGGGTGAAGGTGTCCGCGAGTGAGGAGTTCTGGATCCAGCCGCCGCCGGCGATGGCGAGCAGCAGCAGCGCCACCCCGATGAAGCTGGCCTCGACGACCCGGCCGGGGCGGATGCGGTGCATCCAGAAGCCCATGAACAGGGCGATGGGGACGGTCATGGCGACCGAGAAGGTGCCCCAGGGGGAGTGCGCGAGCGCGTTGACCACGACCAGGGCCAGCACACCCAGCAGGATGATCATGATGGCGAAGACGGCGATCAGGGCAGCCGCGCCGCCCGCCCGGCCGATCTCGTCACGGGCCATCTGCCCCAGCGACTTGCCGTCCCGCCGCATCGACAGGAACAGCACCACCATGTCCTGCACGGCCCCCGCGAAGATCACCCCGGCGACGATCCACAGGGTGCCGGGCAGGTACCCCATCTGGGCCGCGAGCACCGGCCCCACCAGCGGCCCGGCGCCGGCGATCGCGGCGAAGTGGTGGCCGAGCAGGACCCGGCGGTCGGTCGGCTGGAAGTCGACGCCGTCCTCCAGACGTTCCGCCGGGGTGGCCCGGCGGTCGTCCGGCTTCAGCACGCGGCGGGCGATGAAGCGCGAGTAGAAGCGGTAGGCGATGGCGTACGAACCGAGCGCGGCCACCACCAGCCAGACCGCGGAGATCTCCTCACCACGGGCCAGGGCCAGGACGCCCCAGGCGACGGCGCCCAGCAGCGCGACGATGCCCCACAGCAGGATCGACCGTGGCGACAGGCGGGACGACCGTACGGGCGGCGGCTCCTGTGGCGCCGGCAGACCGGATTCGGGCATGACTGACGTAGGCATGGCGGCTCCTCACCTCGGGGGTGATGTCGTGAAAGGACGTGCGTGAAGATCAGCGACCGGGAAGGGACTCCCCTTCTCCCGGATCAGGGATCGCGGTGTTCGTGCCTGGTCAGCGCGTACGCGCCGAGCAGACACAGGCCGCACCCCGGCACCCAGGCGAGCTGGTACCAGTAGAAGAACGGCGTGCCCGCGAGTCGCGGCCCCGCCCCGGCGTACCAGGGAACCCACAGCAGCCCCGCCGCGGGCGCGAGGAGCAGCACGGCGACGGCGACGCGCCGTAGCCGGGGATGACCGGTCCGCACCATGACCTGCGCTCCTCTCCCGCTCGCTGTGGGTCTGTGCAAGAGTTGCCCACCCGCCGGAAGTGGTTGACAGCGGATTTCCAGAAGATTTCCGCCGGTGTCGCGTCAACCGAACCAGCCGTCTGCGCAACCAACCGGTGAGATCCAGGCACACCAAGGACGGTGACCCATGGCCGACGGCGCCATGACCGCGACGTTTCTCGCCGTGATCGGCGGAGCGTCGCTGCTCGCCGTGACGGCACGCCGTCTGCACCCCAGCGACCGGCTGCCCTCCCTGGAGGGCTGGGCCCTGGCCGACCGGAGTCTGGGCCCGGTGTGGACCTGGTTCCTGCTCGGCGGCACGATCTTCACCGCGTACACCTTCACCGCCGTCCCCGGACTGGCGTACGGCAACGGGGCGCCCGCCTTCTTCGCGGTGCCGTACACGGTGATCGTCTGCCCGCTCGCCTTCGTCCTGCTGAGCCGCCTGTGGACCGTCGCCCGCCGGCACGGCTACATCACCGCCGCCGACTTCGTCCGCGGCCGCTACGGGTCGCCGCTGCTGGCGCTGGTGGTCGCGCTGACCGGGATCCTCGCGACGATGCCGTACCTGGCGTTGCAGCTGCTCGGCATACGCGCGGTACTGACGGCCGGGGGCGTGTACCCGCGCGGCGCGGGCGGGGACCTGGTGATGGTGGCCCTCTTCGCCGGGCTCGCGGTGGCGACGTACCGGCACGGGCTGCGCGCGCCCACCGTCATCTCCGCGCTCAAGGCGGTGGCCGTGTTCGTCTCGCTCACCGCCGTCTGCTGGCTGGTCCTGAACCGGCTCGGCGGCCCCGGACCGGTCTTCGAGGGCGCCGCCCGGCGGCTCGGCGGCACGGACGCGGCGCACTCCGCGCTGCTGCTGTCGCCCGCCCAGCAGCCCGCCTACGCCACCCTCGCCCTCGGTTCCGCCCTGGCCCTGCTGATGTACCCGCACGTCCTCACCGCCGGGTTCGCCGCCGACGGCCCGCGCACCCTGCGCAAGGTCTCCGTGGCGCTGCCCGCCTGGACCGCGCTGCTCGCGCTCTTCGGCTTCCTCGGCGTCGCCGCACTCGCGGTGGGCGTACGGGCGCCGGAGGGCGGCGCGGAGGCCGCCGTGCCGATGCTGGTCGACCGGCTGATGCCGGGGCCGCTGGCCGGGCTGGTGTTCGCCGCGATCACCGTGGGGGCGCTGGTCCCGGCCGCCGTGATGTCCATCGCCGCCGCCACCAGCTTCGTCCGGAACGTGTACGTCGAGTACGTCCACCCGACCGCCACCCCCAAACGGCAGGTGCGCATCGCCAAGGCGGTGTCGCTGACCGCGAAGGTGGGCGCGGTCGCGTTCGTGTTCGGGCTGCGCGACCAGGACGCGATCAATCTCCAACTGCTCGGCGGCGTCTGGATCCTGCAGATCTTCCCAGCCGTGGCCGTCGGACTGTTCACCGGCCGGCTGCATCCACGGGCGCTGCTGGCCGGCTGGGTCGTGGGCATGGTGGCCGGAACCGTCCTGGTGGTGCGGGAGGGGTTCTCGTCCGTCGTGCCGATCGGCATCGGCGGCCCGTCCGCGGAGATCTACGCCGGGCTCGTCGCCCTCCTGCTCAATCTGACCGTCGCCCTGGCCGCGACCCCGGCCCTGGAACGTCTCGGCGTCCCGCGCGGCGCCGACCTCACCGACCTGCCGACCCGCCTGGCCGTCAGGCGGCGCCCCGAGACGGGAGCGAACAATCCGTGAGACGCAGACAGAACATCCCCCTCACGCTGCCGCCCGTGCCGCCGCCCGCCCCTCCGGCCGATCCCCTCGTGCCCACGGTGAGCGACCCGGCCGACGTGGAACGGGAGGCCGCCCTGGCCAGCCTGTTCGAGCTGCACTACGCCTCGATGCTGCGCCTGGCCGTGCTGCTCGGCGCGGACGACCCGGAGAACGTGGTGGCCGAGGCGTACTACCAGATCTACCGCAAGTGGCGGCGATTGCGGGACATCGCGGCGGCGGAGGCGTACCTGCGCTCCACCGTCTGCAATCTGACCCGGATGCGGATACGCCACCTTCAGGTGGCCCGCAGACATGTGGAGAACCCGCCGGAGGAGGTCGTCGCCTCCGCCGAGAGCACCGCCCTCCTGCACGACGACCAGCGGGTGCTGATCGACGCCCTCCAGCAGTTGCCGGCCCGGCAGCGCGAGGCGCTCGTGCTGCGGCACTGGCTCGGACTGAAGGAGAGTGAGATCGCCGCCGCGATGGGGATCTCCTGCGGGTCGGTCAAGACACACACCTCGCGCGGCATCGCCGCCCTGAGTCAGGCGATGGAGGCTCGGCGATGAACGACACCGGTCGGGGTCGCACCGACAACGAACGCACCGACAACGAACGCACCGACAGCGAACGCACCGACGAGGAACGCACGGACACTCAGCGCACGGACCCTGGGCGCACGGAGCCCGGACGCACCGAGAACGAACAGCCTGGGAAGGACGGCACGGAGGAAAACCGCGGGGAACACGAGCGCGGCCGGGCGCCGGAAGGAGTGGCGGACAGGGGCCGGACGGAGCGAGAACTTACCGAAGCCCTGGAGGCGCTGGCCGGCGGAGTACGGGCCGCGCCCGACGCCTACCGCACGGCCCGCGGCGAGTGGCTGCGCCGTGAACGCCGCCGCCGACTCGTCCTGACCGTCCTGATCGCCGTCGTCTTCACCCTGGCCACGCTGATCGGCCTGTGGGTCCTCAACCAGGCCCCGGCCGACCCCGGCGTCATCTTCTCCGGCGCCGGAGGGGCCGTGGTCCACGGCGGAGCGACGGTGGGGCCGGGATAAGGGGCGTGCGGCACGGAGTTGGGGCCGGCCCGCTTGTCGGTGGGCGGGTCTACTGTCGTGGGACACCGGAACCCGGCCTGGATCAAAGGAAACCGATGACCACACTCGACAACCGTCCGAATACGGCACTCCTCGTCGTCGACGTGCAGAAGGGCGTCGTCGAGGAAGCCCACGAGCGCGACACGGTCGTGGCGAACGTCGGCACTCTCGTCGAGAAGGCGCGGCAGGAACGGGTGCCCGTCGTCTGGGTCCAGCATTCCGACGAGGAGATCGTGAAGGGGAGCGACGACTGGCGGATCGTCCCCGAGCTGACTCCGGGCATCGGCGAGCCACTCGTCGAGAAGAACTACGGCGACTCCTTCGAGGACACCATGCTGGAGACCGTGCTGTCGGGCCTCGGCGTCGGGCGACTCGTCGTCGTCGGCGCGTCGACGGACGCGTGCATCCGCTCGACACTCCACGGTGCGCTCGTCCGCGGATACGACGCGACCCTGGTCAGCGACGCTCACACGACGGACGACCAGACGGCATGGGGAGCGCCGCCGCCGGAGCAGGTCATCGCCCACACGAACCTGTACTGGACCTACCAGACGGCGCCGGGACGGACGGCCGGGACCGTCGGGACCAAGGACGTCGACTTCGGCGGTGCGTCCTGAAGGATTGGATTCCGGGCGAGCCTTGCGCCTACGGTCGAGAGAAGGTCGCCCGCTGGCGGCAGTAAGCAAGGGTGGCGATGATGCACCCGAGAGAGCCGCGCGATCACCGTCCGTCACGGCAGCCCCCTTCCTGTCCGAGACGGACCGTGCTTGAGGAGATGACGATGGCGAAGATCCTTTTTGTGATGACCGGCGCCGACCGGTGGACGCTGGCCGACGGCAGCACGCACCCCACGGGCTACTGGGCCGAGGAGGCCGCGGTGCCGTACCAGGCCTTCAGGGCCGCCGGGCACGAGGTCACCGTGGCCACCCCCGGCGGCGTGGTCCCGCCCGTCGACGAGGGCAGCCTCGGCTCCGACGCCAACGGCGGCCCGGAGCAGGCCGCCAAGATCCGCGCCGTCATCGAGACGGCCCCCGAGTTCCAGTCCCCGATCACGCTGACCGACGTACGCCTCGACGACTACGACGCGGTCTACGTCCCCGGCGGCCACGGCCCGATGGAGGACCTGGCCGTGAACGCCGACTCGGGCGGCATCCTCACGCGGGCGGTGGGCAGCGGCATGCCGGTCGGCGTGGTCTGCCACGGCCCGGCGGCGCTGCTCGCCTCGGTCAAGGAAGACGGCACCAACGCCTTCGCCGGATACCGCGTCACGGCCTTCACCAACACCGAGGAGCAGCTCGCCGGCAACGCCGAGCGCGCCAAGTGGCTGCTCCAGGACCGCCTGACCGAGGCGGGCATCAAGGTCGAGGCCGGCGCACCCTGGGCCCCGCACGTCGAGACCGACCGCAACCTGGTCACCGGCCAGAACCCCGCGTCCTCGGCGCTCCTCGCCGCCGAGCTGCTCAAGAAGCTGGCGTGAATCCCCAGCCGTGACGAGGGCGGGGCGCGGACGGGACGGCGACGGTGGCCGCCCCGTCCGTGACCCCCTCGCTGGTCACTGCGTACGGTCACCCTTCGGCCTGCCCCGCTGGTCCGGGGTGCCGTGCGGCGGCGGGCTGAAGGGCTGCGGCGAGGTCGCGGGCGACACGCGGGAGCCGGCGTGGGAGGCGGCCTGCTCGGGACGCAGGGCGCCCGGGTCGCCGGACGTCGGTTCGGCGCCCGCCTCCAGTTGCTCCAGACGTGCCGTCAGCACGGCGGTCACCGGGACGCGGTCGGCGTGCGTCCGCTCGTATGCCAGCAGCTCCTCGACGTCCTGCGCGGTCAGTGACCGTACGCGGCTCTCCAGACCGCCGATCGGCAGCTGGTCGTAGTCGGGCAGCGGCAGGCTGTCGCGGCCGGAGTCGGCCATGGATCTCACTTCCCTCTGTGCTGTGGGCTCTACGAGTCTGTGATGGCCCCTGTGACGCGGTGGAACGCGGCACTACGACCGGCTCGGTGGCGTCGGCGCCGGTGCCCGGCGCTGGTGTCAGCGCCCGCCCGCCCCGCCGCTGCCGAAGGAACCGCTGCTGCCCTCGTCCCAGCGGGGCCGGTCCTGCGACGCGCTGGTCCGGGTCGAGGCGTTGCCGTGACCGGGCAGCTGGTGCGGGGTGAGACGGTGGTCGCTCTCCGGGACCTCGTCGGGTTCCCGGTGCTCCCGCACCTCTCGTACCGGACCGCCCTCCGGCGGCCGCGGCTGCTCCTCCGGCGTCGGGCGAGGCAGCTCCCGGCGCTTGACGCGGACACCCAGAGCGAAGGCGCCGATCAGCACCGCCACGACCACCGCACCCGCCACGACCAGGCCGATGCCGAGAGCGCCCCGGCCTGCGGCGATGTCCATCCATGAGGTATCCATGGAACGCGAGTACCCCTGGGCCTCGCAGGTGAACCGACGCCCCGCGCGGTCGGGGCACGGCAACCGGAAACACGCCGGAACCCTTGCGAACACCGGGTTTGGCCCGCTCTGCGGCGGCTACCCGACCGAGGTGACATCGACGACATCCCAGCAGGAGCTCTTCCGGTTCCTGGAGGACAGGTTCGCCTGCGCCCAGGCCTGCACCGAGTGCGCACGGGCCTGCGCCCTGCGCGCCAGCCTCGTGGATCCGGACGCCACCCAGGAACAGGAACTCGTACGCCGCAAGGGCGTCATGTGCGCGGAGGTCTGCGACGCGACGTGCCGGGTGCTCTCCGAGCAGAACCACCTGGACGAGGAGGGAATCCGCGCCCAGCTGGAATGGTGCCGGTCCGTGTGCCTGGAGTGCGCGCACGTCTTCGACCAGTACCCGGGCGCCGAGGACAGCGCGAAGGCGTGCCGGGAGTGCGCGCAGGCGTGTTCGGACTTCATGGCCACGCTGGTCTGAGAGCCCGGACGACCAGGGCGTCCCAGGTGCCCGCACGCATGCCCATTCCCAATTTCTGGAACACGTTCTACGGTGTGCGCCGTCAGGACCGGCCTGGGAGCCTGGAGGCGCCGTGCATCTCGATCACACGCCCGAGCAGCAGCGACTGCGCACCGAACTGCGCGTCTACTTCGCCGGCCTGGTGGGAGACGCCACCCTCACCGACCGGGCCGCCCAGAAACGCTTCTACCGCGACACCGTCCGCCGCCTCGGCAGGGACGGCTGGCTCGGCGTCGGCTGGCCGAAGGAGTACGGCGGCCGCGGCCTGACCGCGATGGAACAGTTCATCTTCTTTGACGAGGCCGCCCAGGCCGGCGTACCGCTGCCGCTGATGGCCCTGAACACCGTGGGCCCGACGATCATGCGGTACGGCACCGAGGAACAGAAGTCGTCCTTCCTCCCGAAGATCCTCTCCGGCGAGATCGACTTCGCGATCGGCTACAGCGAGCCCGACGCCGGCACCGACCTGGCGTCCCTGAAGACCCGTGCCGTCCGGGACGGAGACGAGTACGTCGTCAATGGCCACAAGATCTGGACCACCAACGGCGACACGGCCGACTGGGTCTGGCTCGCGGTCCGCACCGACCCCGACGCGCCGCCCCACAAGGGCATCACCATGCTCCTGATGCCGACCACCGACCCCGGCTACTCCTGCACCGTCATCAACACCCTCGCCTCGCACGACACCACGGCCAGCTACTACGAGAACGTCCGCGTCCCCGTCGCCCACCGGGTCGGCGAGGAGAACGGCGGCTGGCGCCTGATCACCAACCAGCTCAACCACGAGCGCGTCACCCTGGCCGCGCACGGCACCATGGCGATCCGCGCCCTGCACGACGTCCAGCGCTGGGCCATGGAGACCAAGCTGGCCGACGGCCGCCGCGTCGTCGACCTGCCCTGGGTGCGACGCCTGCTCGCCCGTACCCACACCAGGCTCGACGCGCTCAAGCTCCTCAACTGGCGGATGGTGAACGCCGTCGAGGACGGCACCCTCACCCCGCAGGACGCCTCCGCGGTCAAGGTGTACGGCTCCGAGGCCCGCCGGGACGCGTACGCCTGGCTCATGGAGATCGTGGGAGCCGCGAGCGCGCTGAAGGAGGGCTCGGCGGGCGCGGTGCTCCGGGGGGAACTGGAACGCGGCTACCGCTCGGCGGTCATCTTCACCTTCGGCGGCGGCAACAACGAGATCCAGCGGGAGATCATCTCGTGGATCGGGCTGGGGATGCCGAGGGTGCGGCGTTAGCCTGCTGACATGGCGGATCCCCGAACAGGTGACCCAGGACTCTTCGGTCCCGACTCGGTGACCTGGCAGGTGCACAGTGATCCGATGATGTGGGTCGCGGGCGTCCGTGCCCTCTACCTCCAGGCACTGCACCCGCGCGCGGTCCGGGGCGTCATGCAGAACTCCGACTTCCGGGCCGACGCCTGGGGCCGGCTGTTCCGCACCGCCAGTTTCGTCGGCACCACGACGTACGGCACCACCGAGGCCGCAGAGAAGGCGGGCGCCCGGGTCCGGAAGATCCACAGCAGGCTGGGGGCGACCGACCCCGACACCGGCGAACACTACGGCGTCGACGAACCCGAGCTGCTGCTGTGGGTGCACTGCGCCGAGATCGACTCGTATCTGCAGGTGGCGCGCCGCTCCGGCTTCCCGCTCACCGACGCGCAGGCCGACCGCTACGTGGCCGAGCACCGGGTCAGCGCCCGCCTGGTGGGCCTCGACCCGGACGCCGTACCAGCCGACCTGGCCCAGATGAACGCCTACTTCGAGAAGGTCCGGCCCGAACTCGCCGCCGGAGAGGAGGCACGCGCGGTGGACGACTTCCTCCTCCGCCCTCCGACGCACCCTCTTCTCATCCCGGCGCGCGGGGTGCTGTGGCGGCGCGTGGCGCACCTGGCGTACGCCGCCCTGCCGCCGTACGCCCACGAGCTGTACGGCAGACCCGCCCCGGAACCCTCCACCGTCACCCGGCAGTTGCGCGCCACGGGCACCCTGCTGCGCTGTATCCCCGCACGTCTGCGCTGGCAGCTCCCGCCCAAACACATCCTGCGCGCCATGGCCCGCCTGGGGCCGGGCTCCCGACCCGCGCCGTACAAACTCGGACGACAGCTCGCCATACTGGACGAGTCAGGGGAGGGCGGGGCGCGGTGACGACGGGGGCGGTCGCAGGAGATGGGGGACAGCAGGCTTATCCAGGGCCGGTACCGGTTGCTCGAGGTGATCGGGCGCGGTGGCATGGGCGAGGTCTGGCGGGCGCGGGACGAGTCGCTGGGCCGGCATGTCGCCGTGAAGTGCCTCAAGCCGCTGGGCGCGCAGCACGACCAGGCCTTCACCCGGGTCCTGAGAGAGCGGTTCCGGCGCGAGGCCCGGGTGGCGGCCTCCCTCCAGCACCGGGGCGTGACCGTCGTCCACGACTTCGGCGAGTACGACGGCGTCCTGTACCTCGTCATGGAGCTCCTGGAGGGCCGTAACCTCAGCCAGCTCCTGGAGGACAACAAACAGCACCCGCTGCCCGTGGCCGACGTCGTCGAGATCGCCGACCAGGTGGCCGCCGCCCTCGCGTACACGCACCGGCAGGGCATCGTGCACCGTGACCTGAAACCCGCGAACATCGTCCGGCTCACCGACGGCACGGTGAAGATCTGCGACTTCGGCATCGCCCGGCTCGGCGCGGACATCGGCTTCACCTCACGGCTGACCGGCACCGGCATCGCGATGGGCACCCCGCACTACATGTCGCCGGAGCAGATCGGCGGCGACGAGGTGGACCAGCGCAGCGACCTGTACTCGCTGGGCTGCGTGCTGTACGAGATCGCCACCGGGGCGCCGCCGTTCGACCTCGAAGACGCCTGGGCGATCCTCATCGGCCACCGTGACACACCGCCCCGCCCGCCGCGCAGCCACCGCTCCGAACTGCCCGCCTACCTGGACCGGGTCATCCTCGACCTGCTGGCCAAGGAACCCGGCCAACGCCCCGACGACGCCAGGGAGGTGGGCCGCCGGATCGACGCGGGCCGGTCCACCCCGGCCTACGTGCCGACCGTCGTCACCCCGCAGCCCGACCTCGGCCCGCCCGAGTCCGCACGCCCCCGTGAGGTGCGCCTGCCGTCCTGGACGCGCGGCATGACCACCGGCCACAAGGCCACCGGCGCGGGCCTCGGCACCGCACCCCCGGACGCCGGAGCGGGCCTCACCGGCGAGTGGATCGCGCGCTCCCTCACCGGACGGACCGCGGAACCCGTACCGGCCGCACCGCCCACCCCCTCGGCGCAAGCGGTCACCGCGCTCGCCGCACGGCACAACGCCGGGCTCAGTCTGGGACGGCTGGGCCGCTGGGCCGAGGCCGGCGAGGTGCACCGCGCGGTCGCCGCCGAACGCGAGCACCTGCTCGGCCCCGACCACCCCGACACGCTGGCCAGCCGCTACGAGGTCGCCTTCACCCTCAGCCGCACCGGCCGCGCCGCAGACGCCCTGCGCGAGTACAAGCACGTCACCCGGGCCAGAAGCATCGCGCTCGGCCCGGACCACCCCGACACCCTCGCCGCCCGCCAGGAAATGGCGTACGTCCTCGGCCAGTTGGGCCGCCACTTCGACGCCCACCAGGTCTACAACTCCGTCCTCGCCGCCCGCGAGCGCGCCATGGGCGCCGACCACCCCGACACCCTGCGCTGCCGCCACAACCTCGCCTTCAACCTCAGCAGACTCGGCCGCCTGGAGGACTCGTACCGGATGGCCTGCGAGGTGGCGGCCGCCCGCGCCCGCGTCCTCGGCCCGCACCACCCCGACACTCTCGTCACCCGGTACGAGGTCGCCTACGCACTCGGCCAGTTGGGGCGCTGGCCGGAGGCCCTGCAGACCTACCGCGAGGTCGCCGACGCCCGCGCCCAGGCCCTCGGCCCCGACCACGCCGACACCCTCGCCGCCCGCTACGAGATCGGCATCAGCCTCGGCCGCCTCGGCCGCAGCGCGGAGGCCCTCCAGCTCTACCGCGACCTCATCGACGACCGCACCCGCGTCCACGGCGCCGCCCACCCCGAGACCCTCCGCGCCCGCCACGGTCTCGGCGTCAACCTCGGCCGCCTCGGCCGCTGGGAGGAAGCCCTCGCCGAGTCCCGCGACGTGTGCGCCATCCGCGAGCGCGTCCTGGGCCCCGACCACCCGGACACCCTGGTCAGCCGCCGTGAGGTCGCCGTCGGCCTCGGCTGGCTCGGCCGCTGGCCGGACGCGCTCACCGAGTACCGGCGCGTCGCCGACGCCCGCGAGCGCGTCCTGGGCCCGGACCACCCCGACACCCTCGCCAGCCGCAACGACGAGGCCCACTGCCTGGAACAGCTGGGCCGGGGCGCGGAGGCGGTCGAGCTGTACCGCAGGGTGGCGGTGCTGCGGCAGCAGCGGTCGCCGGGCGGCCACTGACACCGGCGCGGTCCATCGCTGGCCGATGTGGATCACCCCGTGTTACCAAGAACCATGCCTGCACACGAGGGACACCCGGCACACCGCACGTACGACGCCGTCATCGTCGGCGGCGGCCACAACGGCCTCGTCGCCGCCGCCTACCTGGCCCGGGCCGGACGCTCCGTACTGGTGCTGGAGCGGCTGGACCACACCGGCGGCGCCGCCGTCTCCACCCGCCCGTTCGCCGGGGTGGACGCGCGGCTGTCGCGCTACTCCTACCTGGTCAGCCTGCTGCCGAAGAAGGTCGTGCGGGACCTCGGCCTGGACTTCCGCGTCCGGACCCGCACCGTCTCGTCGTACACCCCCGTGGAACGCGACGGCCGGCCGACCGGACTCCTGGTCGGCGGGGGCGAGCGCCGCACCCGGGAGGCGTTCGCGCGGCTCACCGGCGGCGAGCGCGAGTACGAGGCGTGGCAGCGCTTCTACGGCATGACCGCCCACGTGGCCCAGCGGGTCTTCCCGACCCTCACCGAGCCGCTGCCCAGCCGCGACGGACTGCGCCAGCGCATCGACGACGAGGACGCCTGGCGGACCCTCTTCGAGGAACCGATCGGGGCGGCGATCGAGGAGCGCTTCAGCGACGACCTGGTGCGGGGCGTGGTCCTCACCGACGCTCTCATCGGGACCTTCGCCGACGCCCACGACCCCGCTCTCCCGCAGAACCGCTGCTTCCTTTACCACGTGATCGGCGGCGGCACCGGCGCCTGGGACGTACCCGTCGGCGGCATGGGCGCCCTCACCGACGCCCTCGCCACGGCAGCTCGCAACGCGGGCGCCGTCCTCGCCACCGGCCACGAGGCCACGCGCGTCGACACGGACGGTCGTACCGCCGAGATCACCTACCGCACCGCCGACGGAGAGGGCGTCGTCACCGCCCGGCACGTCCTCGTCAACGCCTCTCCGCGGGAGCTGGCCGCGCTCACCGGCGACGAGCCGCCCACCCCGGCCGAGGGCGCCCAGCTCAAGGTGAACATGCTCCTCACCCGTCTGCCGAGGCTGCGCGACGACTCTGTCGACCCCCGCGAGGCGTTCTCCGGCACCTTCCACATCGCCGAGGGCTACGAGCAACTGGCCGCCGCGCACACCCAGGCAGCCGCCGGTGAACTGCCCGCCGCCCCGCCCTCCGAGATCTACTGCCACTCGCTGACCGACCCGACGATCCTCGGCCCGGACCTCGTCGAACAGGGCTACCAGACACTGACCTTGTTCGGCCTGCACACGCCCGCCCGGCTCTTCGACCGGGACAACGACGCCGTGCGCGAGGAACTGTTGAAGTCGACGCTCGCGCAGTTGGACGCCCATCTCGCCGAGCCGCTCGCCGACTGCCTGGCGACCGACGCCGACGGGCGGCCCTGCATCGAGGCCAGGACACCGCTGGACCTGGAGCGGGACCTGCGGCTGCCCGGCGGCAACATCTTCCACCGCGAACTGACCTGGCCGTACGCCCAGGAGGGCACCGGCCGCTGGGGCGTGGAGACCCGGCACGCGAACGTGCTGCTGTGCGGGGCGGGCGCGGTACGCGGAGGAGGAGTGAGCGGGGTGCCCGGGCACAACGCCGCCATGGCCGTGCTGGAGGAACTCGACGGCTGACAGTCAGGCCCGCGCGTGCACACGCAGCGCCTCGACGTCCCGGGCCGGACCGTCAGTCGGCGGACGCCGCCCAGCCCTGCGCGTCGATCCGCGCCGCGTCCGCCGGACGGGCCTCGTCGAAGAGGACGCCGTCGGCCGCCTCGACCCGCAGTCCGTCGACGTAGGCGCCGCGGCCGGCGTACAGCTTGTCGGTCGTGTACCGCCAGCGCAGGCCCAGTCGCGGGGCGGCCGGGAGGTCCGCCCGGAGCCGGTGCCAGACGCGTCCCGACCAGCCGGTGACCGTGCCGGCGGGGTGCTCGTGCGGCTCGTCCCCGTGGCGGACGGTCGTGAACGGGACGGGCTGCCAGGTCGTGCCGCCGTCCGTCGTGGCCTCCAGGACGAGCACGTCGGCCGTCGGCTCGGTGTCCCACCACAGCGCGCAGCGCAGCCGGGCGGCGCCCGAGGCCGTGTCGAGTGCGGGCAGCGCGAGGGTGGCGGTGGTGGCGCTCGCCGTTCCGGAGAACCAGGCGGTACGGCCGTACGCGGGGCGGACCGGCACGGCGCGCGCCATGTGGTTCCCCGCGGCGACCCGGGGAGCGGAGCCGGATCGCCAACTGCGCACCGGGTGGACGGAGTTGCCGAGGACGACGAGGAAGGAGTCGGTCGTCGGGTCGAGCACCAGCGAGGTACCGGTGAAGCCGGTGTGTCCCGCCGTACGCGGTGTGGCCATCGCGCCCATGTACCAGTGCTGGTAGAGCTCGAAGCCGAGGCCGTGCTCGTCACCGGGGAAGGCGGTGTTGAAGTCGGTGAACATCAACTCCACGGACTCGGGGCGCAGGATGCGCATCCGGCCGTACCTGCCGCCGTTGAGCAGCGTCCGGCCCAGAACGGCCAGGTCCCACGCGGTGGAGAACACGCCCGCGTGGCCGGCGACGCCGCCGAGAGCGAAGGCGTTCTCGTCGTGCACCTCGCCCCACACGAGGCCCCGTTCCAGCCCTGACCAGGGCCTGCGGGCGTCCTCCGTGGCGGCGATCCCCGGCTTCCAGGAGGCGGGCGGGTTGTAGCGGGTGTGGTGCAGGCCGAGCGGGGCGGTGACCTCGTCGTGGAGGAGCGTGTCCAGCGGGCGGCCCGTGACCTTCTCCAGCACGAGCTGGAGCGAGATCAGGTTCAGGTCCGAGTAGAGGTACGTGGAGCCGGGCGCGTTGAGCGGCGCCTCCTTCCAGACGAGCTGGAGCTTCTCCTCGTACGTCGGCGCGTTGTACAGCGGGATCCAGGCGCGGAAACCCGAGGTGTGGGTGAGGAGTTGGCGGACGGTGACGTCCTGCTTGCCCGCCCCGCCGAACTCCGGGAGGTACCCGGCGACCTTTCCCTCCAGTTCCAGCGCGCCCCGCTCGATCTGCTGCACGGCGAGGATCGACGTGAACAGCTTCGACACCGAGGCGAGGTCGAAGACGGTGTCCTCGGCCATGGGGATCTGCCGGTCGGCCGGGAACTCGACGCCGGTGTCGGTCTTCTCGTCGTACGCCCGGTAGCGCACCGCCATGCCGATGGGCTGATGCAGGGCCACGGTGGAGCCGCGGCCGGCGAGCAGCACGGCGCCCGCGTACCAGGGGTGTTTGGGGGAGGGGGCGAGGAACGTCTCGGCGTCCGTGACGAGTTGCCGCAGGTGGGCAGGGAGCAGACCGGCGCGCTCGGGGGACCCGTGGCGCAGGGTGGGGTGCGCGCTCTGTGGGGCGGCGGACGCCGGGCCCGCGGGGAAGGGGGCGATGGCGAGGGCGCCGCCCAGTGCGAGGGTGTGTCTGGCCAGTTGACGTCGGGTCAGGCTTGGTCCGGATCCGGCCGTTGCTCTGTCGGCCGCGTCTTGTGTCATGGGTGAACCTCCCGCTGTCTGAAAGTATCTTTCCGGGATCACCTTGCGGTGTGAAACTTTCGTGTCAGGTGTGCGGTGTGTCAACGGGGCGTGCGGCCGTCCGTGTCGGTATCCAGGAGTCATGCGGACCTCACAGAAATCTGACGGAGCATCAGGAATGCTCTTCCCTCGTCCGGGGGACTGCGGCATCCTGCGCCCATGCAGACGGAGCTGAGCAAGACACTGGGAGTCGAGCACGCCGTCTTCGGCTTCACGCCGTTCCCCGCCGTCGCCGCGGCCATCAGCCGGGCCGGCGGCTTCGGAGTGCTCGGCGCGGTCCGCTACACGGCCCCCGACGACCTCAAACGCGACCTCGACTGGATCGAGGCGAACGTCGACGGCAGGCCGTACGGGCTGGACGTCGTCATGCCCGCCAGGAAGGTGGAGGGCGTCACCGAGGCGGACGTGGAGGCGATGATCCCCGAAGGCCATCGCCAGTACGTCAAGGACACCCTCGCCAAGTACGGCGTGCCGGATCTGGCCGAAGGGGAGGCCTCGGGCTGGCGCATCACCGGCTGGATGGAACAGGTCGCCCGCAACCAGCTCGACGTCGCCTTCGACTATCCGATCAAGTTGCTGGCCAACGCGCTCGGTTCACCACCCGCCGACGTCATCGAGCGCGCCCACGCCCAGGACGTTCCCGTCGCAGCCCTCGCGGGCAGCGCCCGGCACGCCCGCAAGCACGCGGAGGCCGGCATCGACATCGTCGTCGCGCAGGGCTACGAGGCGGGCGGCCACACCGGTGAGATCGCCTCGATGGTGCTCACGCCCGAAGTCGTCGACGCCGTCGCCCCGTTGCCCGTGCTCGCGGCCGGGGGCATCGGCAGCGGCCGGCAGGTGGCCGCCGCGCTCGCCCTCGGCGCCCAGGGGGTGTGGCTCGGCTCCCTGTGGCTGACCACCACCGAGGCGGACCTGCACTCGCGCGCCCTGACCCGCAAGCTCCTCGCGGCCGGCTCCGGCGACACGGTCCGCTCGCGGGCGCTGACCGGGAAACCCGCACGACAGCTGCGCACCGAATGGACCGACGCCTGGGACGACCCGGACGGACCCGGCACGCTGCCCATGCCCCTGCAGGGACTGCTGGTCGCCGACGCGGTCTCGCGGATCCAGAAGTACGAGGTGGAGCCGCTGCTCGGGACGCCCGTCGGGCAGATCGTCGGCCGGATGAACAGCGAACGCGGCGTCCAGGAGGTCTTCGACGACCTCACCCGCGGCTTCGAGGAGGCCGTCGACCGAGTCAACCGGATCGCCGGAAGGAGCCAGGAGTGACGACTCAGCCCCTCAACGGATTCTGGGCCCAGGCCGCCGCCGACCCCCAGCGCCCCGCCCTCATCGCGCCCGACGGCGAGGAGTGGACCGCCGGACGGCTGCACGCCGAGACCAACCGGATGGTGCACGGGCTGCGCGCCGCCGGGCTCGAACGCGGTGACGCCTTCGCCGTCGTCCTGCCCAACGGCGTCGAGTTCCTCACCGCGTACCTCGCCGCCAGCCAGGCCGGGTTCTACCTCGTGCCCGTCAACCACCACCTCGTCGGCCCCGAGATCGCCTGGATCGTCGCCGACTCCGGAGCCAAGGTGCTCCTCGCCCACGAGCGGTTCGCCGGGGCCGCCCGCCACGCCGCCGACGAGGCCGGTCTGCCGACCACCCACCGGTACGCCGTCGGCACGGTCGAGGGCTTCCGGCCGTACGCCGAACTCCTCGACGGCCGACCGGAGTCGGCGCCCGCCGACCGCACCCTCGGCTGGGTCATGAACTACACCTCGGGCACCACCGGCCGCCCGCGCGGCATCCGGCGCCCACTGCCCGGCAAGCTCCCCGAGGAGGCGTACCTCGGCGGCTTCCTCGGCATCTTCGGCATCCGCCCGTTCGACGACAACGTGCACCTCGTCTGCTCTCCGCTCTACCACACGGCCGTGCTCCAGTTCGCCGGCGCGTCCCTGCACATCGGCCACCGCCTGGTCCTGATGGACAAGTGGACGCCCGAGGAGATGCTCCGCCTCATCGACACCCACAGGTGCACGCACACCCACATGGTCCCCACCCAGTTCCACCGGCTGCTGGCCCTCCCGGACGACATCAAGGCCCGCTACGACGTGTCGTCCATGCGGCACGCCATCCACGGCGCCGCCCCCTGCCCCGACCACGTCAAACGGGCCATGATCGACTGGTGGGGCCACTGCGTGGAGGAGTACTACGCGGCCAGCGAGGGCGGCGGCGCCTTCGCGACCGCCGAGGACTGGCTGAAGAAGCCCGGCACCGTCGGCAAGGCCTGGCCCATCAGCGAGCTCGCGGTCTTCGACGACGACGGCAACCGGCTGCCGCCCGGCGAACTCGGCACCGTCTACCTGAAGATGAACACCGGCGGCTTCTCGTACCACAAGGACGAGGCCAAGACCCGCAAGAACCGCATCGGCGACTTCTTCACCGTCGGCGACCTCGGCGTCCTCGACGGGGACGGGTACCTCTTCCTCCGGGACCGAAAGATCGACATGATCATCTCGGGTGGGGTCAACATCTACCCGGCCGAGATCGAGTCCGCCCTGCTCGCCCACCCCGCCGTCGCCGACGCCGCCGCCTTCGGCATCCCGCACGACGACTGGGGCGAGGAGGTCAAGGCCGTCGTCGAACCGGCCCCCGGCCACGAGCCAGGCCCCGCCCTCGCCGCCGCGCTCCTCGACCACTGCGCCGAACAACTCGCCGGATACAAGCGGCCCAAGAGCGTCGACTTCATCACCGAGATGCCGCGCGACCCCAACGGCAAGCTCTACAAGCGGCGGTTGCGGGATCCGCACTGGGAGGGCCGTACGCGACCGGTCTGACCGGCCTTCCCCTGCCCGGGCCGGCTCCACGGCCCGGCATGATCTGCGGCGGCGACCGCCCGTCCCGTCACTCCGGGTGGCGCGACAGGGACGCGGCGGAGTTGACTGGGGCACCCACACTGGCCGCGACCACCGCAGCGAACGACTGGGAAGGACATCGGAATTGGAAATCCCGGAGCCGGCGACCGAGCAGTTCGAGACCTACCGCCCCCTGCTGCTCGGCCTCGCCTACCGGCTGCTCGGCACCATGGGGGACGCCGAGGACGTCGTCCACCACGCCCACCTGCGGTGGACCGGCACCGACCGCGCCCAGGTCCGTGATCCCCGGGCCTTCCTCATCACCGTCCTCGCACGGCTCGCCGTCGACCGGCTCAGGTCCGCCAAGGTGACCCGCGAGTCGTACACCGGGCCCTGGCTGCCCGAGCCGGTGGCCACCGACGCGCTCGGCCCGCTGGACACGGCCACGCTGCGCAGCACCGTCGCCTATGCCACCGTCCACTTGATGGAGCGCCTGTCACCCCAGGACCGCGCGGTTTTCGTGCTGCACGAGGCCTTAGGACTCACGTACGGCGAAATCGCCCGTATTCTCGACGCGACCGAGACGAACTGCCGGCAGATGTACCTGCGCGCCGGCCGTCGGCTCGCCGCCGGACGTGACCGGTTCACGCTCTCCGACGATGACCACGCCAAGCTGCTGGCACGCTTCCTGGAGGCCGCGCAGAGCAGGGACCAGGCCCGGCTGACGGCGCTGCTGACCGAGGACGCCGTCGCCTGGAGTGACGGGGGCGGCAAGGTCAGGGCGGCCCTGTGGCCCGTCGAGGGCCGCGAGCAGGTCATCGCCTTCGCCGCGGACCTGGTCGCCCGCTATCCCCTCGGCACTCCGCGCCGCGTGGACGTCAACGGCCGGCCCACCCTCGCGATCACCGTCGACGGCGTCGACCAGGTCGTCACGATCGACGTGCGGGACGACCGCATCGACGGCATCTACGTGGTGCTCAACCCGGACAAGCTCGGCCACGTCACCACCTGACCGCGAGTGTGGTGCCCCCCCCAGGGGCGGG
>NZ_JBXEJE010000010.1:59099-232331 GCF_056820935.1 Streptomyces sp. Q2
GGGGCGGGACCACATGATCAGCGCTCGCGCACGAGGAGGATCCTCAGCGCCGGCGAGGACAGGATGTCCCTCTCGCAGAACCGGGACGTCACCCACTTCTCCTTGGAGAACAACCGGGTCTGGTCGCTGTAGTGGGGCGAGTTCGGGTTGGAGGACTGGGAGTAGGTCAGCAGCGTACGGGCGACCGGGCAGCGGCCGCCGTCCCAGCCCACGGCCTGGATGTAGCTGGAGCCGGTCGTCACCTCCGGGTAGCCGCCGCCCGCCGGGTTCCACACCGGCTCGATCTTGTTCCACACGCCCAGCGACTCGGTGCCGCCCGGAACGGGGATGCGCCGGTCGTTCCGGACGACGAACTGATGCCGCGCGAGCGGGGAGTCGAGGGCGATGCCCGCTGCCCGCAGCTCGCCGACCGCGTCCGCGAGGGCGGTGGCGAAGCCCGGCGCGGCCGTGTTGAGCGTGTGGGGCGTGCGGACCGGGTCCGTCGCCGCGAACGGCACCTTCCACAACTGCGCCGGCGGCACGGCGGACGTCAGCTTCCGCCAGAACCGGTCGAAGAGCAGCGCACCCCGACTGCCGGTGTCCGTCGACCGGTCCCAGCCGGCGAGCACCGCGCACGCCTCACGGACGTCGACGGCCTTGCCGTCAGCGCCCGTCGCGGTGCCGCCCGGCAGCGCGGCGCACGCCTGCGCCGCGTCGGCCGCGGCCAGGTCGCCCGCGGGCGCCCGGTTGGCGAACTGCTGCCCCTGCAGGTCCCGTACGGTCAGGCCGCCCTTGCCGGCCAGCGCCGCCACGTCCTCGACCGCGCCCCGCGTCCGCATCGAACGCGGGGTGCCGACCGTGCCGAAGACCCGCTCGTACCCCGTCAGCGGCCGGTCCGCGTTGGCCAGCCAGGCGCTGTCGTTGGAGTTCTCCGCGTACGGGGCGTCCTTGAGGACCGGCATCTTCGCCGGGCCGAAGATCCCCGGCTGCACGGCGTCCCCGTCGTTGCCGAGCGCGCACTCCCCTCGTGAGCCGTCGAGGATCGCCAGCCCGGACGACGGGTAGGTGACCCTGCCGAGCGGGGTGGAGCAGCGCTGGGCCAGTTCGTCGGTGATCCGCGGGAGCACCTGCGACTGGGTGAACAGCGTGTGCCCGCCGGAGTCGGCGGCGACCGTGTTCACCCAGGGCAGCCCCTGCGTGCGCGCGAGCGAGCCGAGGACCTCGCCCGTGCTGCGGGCCCGGCTGAAGCCGAGCGCCGTGTCGGAGGCGCGCAGGTTGGCGGCGTTGGGGTCGTTGAGCGCGTACACCGTCGTGGTCGTCCACGGCAGCGGCAGCGAGGCGCCGAGCGAGGTGACGACCGGGCCGTACCGCGTCCACCACTGGGTCCGTGTCACCGCGGTGCCGTCCTTGACCGTCACGGTGACCGTGCGCTTCGTCATCCGCTCCGGCGTGCCGTCCACGAGGTACCTGGTCGGGTCGGCCGGATCGAGAGCCAGCTGGTGGAGGTTGAGGGGGACGCCCGTCGCGACGGTGTGGCTCCACGCCACATGGGCGTTGTGCCCTATGGACACGGTCGCCGAGCCGAGCAGTGAGCCGCCAGAGACGTTGAGCTCGCCCGGGATGGTCTGCTGCGCCTGCCAGAAGCGACGGCCGCCCTGCCACGGGTAGTGCGGGTTGCCGAGCAGCAGCCCGCGGCCGTTCGCCGTCGTGGTGCCGCCGAAGGCGACCGCGTTGGAGCCCATGTCGGCGGTGTCGGCGAGGAGTTCGCGGGCGGCCCGGGCGGTGTCCTGGGCGTCCGGAGTGCCGGATGCCGTCGTGGTGGCCGCCGGCGGCTGCGCCGCCGCGATGCCGTCCACGCCCCGGCCCTGGCCGCCGAGCACGGACAGCGCGAAACCGCGCGCGGCCACGTCGAGGGCCGTCACCGGCCGCACCCAGGCGGCCCCCTCGCACGCCGGGTCGGTGATCCGGTTCTGCTTCAGCCAGGCGTTGTAGCCCGCCGCGAAGCCCCGCATCAGGTCCTTCGCCGGCCGGCTCGGTCCGCGCGGCGCCGGTTCGGCGAGCAGCTTCTCCACCGTGCCCGCCTCCCGCACCCCGCGGAAGTACAGGTCGCTGGAGAGGTTCCTGGTGGCCGAGGAGAGCGAGAAGTCGGGCGCCGCGTCGGACCCGAAGAAACGGGAGCGCTCGCCGCGTACGGTCACGAAGCCGTCGGCGAGCGTGCACACCTGGTCGGCGGCCTGCGCCCATCCGGTGCCGAAGCCGAGATTCGCGTAGTCCTTCGCAAGGATGTGCGGGATGCCGTACTCGGTGTAGCGGACGACGGCGGACAGCCCGCCGTGGGACGGACGTTCCTGTCGTTCCCGGCTGTGGGCGACGGCCTCGGGCAGTGCGGTGGCGGCGGTGAGCAGGGCGACGGCCGCGACAGCGGTTCGTCTGAGGCGGATGCGCATCGTGCCTCCCAACGTCATTGAGGGAAGGGATGGTTGAGCGTACTGGCAGGTAGGTGTTTCGAGCCCCGTGCGGACATGGCCTTCGGCCCGGTGCTTGACCTCCTTCTTCCGCGGACCGAGGATCATGTGTCATGACGCCCGGACACGGCAGCACGGTTGACGGAGTGCTGCGACGCAGCGCCCGACGCACCCCGGCGCGGGTCGCGGTGGAGTACGGCGACCGCTCCTGGACGTACGAGGAACTCGACGAGGCCGTGTCCCGCGCGGCGAGCCTCCTGCTCGGCCAGGGCCTGGATCCCGGCGACCGGGTCGGCGCCTACGGCCACAACTCCGACGCCTATCTCATCGGCTTTCTCGCCTGCGCTCGCGCGGGCCTCGTGCACGTGCCCGTCAACCAGAACCTCACCGGCGACGACCTCGCGTACCTCGTAGGCCAGTCCGGCAGCTCCCTGGTCCTCACCGACCCGGATCTGGCCGCGCGACTTGCCGACGGGGTCCGCACGCTGCCCCTGCGCGACGCCGAGGACTCCCTGCTGGCGCGGCTGGCCACGACACCCGCGTACGACGGTCCCGAACCGCGCAGCGAGGACCTGGTGCAGCTGCTGTACACCTCCGGGACGACGGCCCTGCCGAAGGGCGCGATGATGACGCACCGCGCCCTGGTGCACGAGTACCTGAGCGCGATCATCGCGCTCGACCTCAGCGCGGGCGACCGGCCCGTGCACTCGCTGCCGCTGTACCACTCGGCGCAGATGCATGTGTTCCTGCTGCCCTACCTGGCCGTCGGCGCCACGAACATCATCCTCGACGCGCCGGACGGCGACCGTCTCTTCGACCTGATCGAGGCCGGCCGCGCGGACAGCCTGTTCGCGCCGCCCACCGTGTGGATCGGCCTGACGAACCGTGCGGACTTCCCGTCCCGTGACCTGAGCGGTCTGCGCAAGGCGTACTACGGCGCCTCGATCATGCCGGTGCCCGTGCTGGAGCGGTTGCGCGAACGCCTGCCGAAACTCGCCTTCTACAACTGCTTCGGGCAGAGCGAGATCGGTCCCCTGGCCACCGTCCTCGCACCCGACGAGCACAAGGGCCGCATGGACTCCTGCGGCCGGCCCGTCCTGTTCGTGGACGCCCGGGTGGTCGACGAGGACGGCAAGGACGTGCCCGACGGCACGCCCGGCGAGATCGTCTACCGCTCCCCGCAACTGTGCGAGGGCTACTGGGACAAGCCCGAGGAGACCGCCGAGGCCTTCCGCGACGGCTGGTTCCGCTCAGGCGACCTCGCGGTGCGCGACGCCCACGGCTACTTCACGATCGTCGACCGCGTGAAGGACGTCATCAACTCCGGTGGCGTACTGGTCGCCTCACGCCAGGTCGAGGACGCGCTGTACACGCATGACGCGGTCGCCGAGGTCGCCGTCGTCGGTCTGCCCGACGAGCGGTGGATCGAGGCCGTCACCGCGGTCGTCGTCCCGCGCGGCGAGGTCACCGAGGAGGACCTCATGGCCCACGCCCGCGAGAAGCTCCCCCACTTCAAGGCACCGAAGCGAGTCGTGTTCGTGGACGAGCTGCCGCGCAACGCGAGCGAGAAGATCCTCAAGCGGGAGCTGCGGGACCGGTTCGCGGGCGGCTGACCTCGGCGGCGTCTAGCGGGGGCGCAGGTCCACGATCCGGCGGATCTTGCCCACGGAACGCTCCAGTGACTCCGGATCGACGATCTCGACGGCGACCGACACCCCGATGCCGTCCTTCACGGCCGTCGTGATGGCACACGCGGCCGTCTCCCGGTCGTCGGGCGTGGCGCCGGGACGGGCCTCCGCCCGTACGGTGAGGGCGTCGAGGCGGCCCTCGCGGGTGAGCCGGAGCTGGAAGTGGGGCGCCACCCCCGGTGTGCGCAGCACGATCTCCTCGATCTGGGTGGGGAAGAGGTTCACCCCGCGCAGGATCACCATGTCGTCGCTGCGGCCGGTGACCTTCTCCATCCGCCGGAAGACCCGGGCCGTGCCCGGCAGCAGCCGCGTCAGGTCCCGCGTCCGATAGCGGACGACCGGCATCGCCTCCTTGGTGAGCGAGGTGAAGACCAACTCCCCCCGCTCGCCGTCCGGCAGCACCTCGCCGGTGATCGGATCGACGACCTCGGGGAAGAAGTGGTCCTCCCACACGTGCAGCCCGTCCTTGGTCTCCACACACTCCTGCGCGACCCCCGGACCGATCACCTCCGACAGCCCGTATATGTCGACGGCGTCGATCGCGAACCGCCCCTCGATCTCCTGCCGCATCCGCTCGGTCCAGGGTTCGGCCCCGAAGACGCCCACCCGCAGGGAGGTGCCGCGCGGGTCGACGCCCTGCCGCTCGAACTCGTCGAGGATCGTCAGCATGTACGACGGCGTCACCATGATGATCCCGGGCCCGAGGTCCTGGATCAGTTGGACCTGGCGGGCCGTCATGCCGCCGGACGCGGGGATGACCGTACAGCCGAGCCGTTCGGCTCCGTAGTGCGCGCCGAGGCCCCCGGTGAACAGCCCGTATCCGTACGCCACATGCACCTTGTCCCCGGGCCGCCCGCCCGCCGCGCGCAGCGAACGGGCCACCAGGTCGGCCCACAGGGAGAGGTCGCTCTCGGTGTACCCGACGACGGTCGGGCGTCCGGTGGTGCCGCTGGAGGCGTGGATGCGCCGGATACGGTCCTGGGGTACGGCGAACATCCCGTACGGATAGTTCTCGCGCAGGTCCGCCTTGGTCGTGAACGGGAAGCGGGCCAGGTCGGCGAGGGAGCGGCAGTCCTCCGGACGGATGCCGGCCTTGTCGAAGGACTCCCGGTAGAAGGGCACGTGGTCGTACGCGTGCCGCAACGAGCTGCGCAGGCGCTCCAGTTGCAACGCCCGCAGGGCGTCCGCGCCGAGCCGTTCTCCCGGGTCCAGGAGTTCCGTGGCGTCCGTCATGGGGCTTTTCTCCCTCGCTGACCGTACCAATCCGGGCGACCGATCATTCGGTTGAGGTGCTCGGGATCAGTAATCCAGGCGGCTCGGACGCGGGCAAGGGGGCGGCGGAGATTTTCTCGTCGTGTCGGGTCCGCATAATGGGGCGCCATGCCCACCTTCACCACACCTGACGGAACCCGGCTCGCCTACCACGTCCGCGGCGCCGGCGATCCGCTCGTCGTGCTGCCCGGCGGTCCGATGCGGGCCTCCGCCTACCTCGGAGACCTGGGCGGGCTCGGCGCCCACCGCCGGCTGGTGCTGCTCGACCTGCGCGGCACCGGCGACTCGGCCGTGCCGGCGGATCCGGCCACCTACCGCTGCGACCGGCTCGTGGACGACGTGGAGGCGTTGCGAGACCACATGGGCCTGGAGCACATGGACATGCTCGGGCACTCGGCAGGCGGCAGTCTGGCCACGCTGTACGCCGCCCGGTACCCGGAGCGGGTGGGCCGGCTGATGCTCGTCACCGCCACGCCCTGGGCGCTGGGCATGCCGGCGACGGCCGAGGACCGGCTGGCGGCGGCCCGACTGCGGCAGGGCGAGCCGTGGTTCGAGGAGGCGTTCGAGGCGTTCGCGCACTGGGTGAGGGGGACGGGTGACTTCGACCCGGTGTTCGCGCCCTTCTTCTACGGGCGCTGGAACGACGAGGCGAGGGAGCACGAGGCGCGCGGCGACGACGAGTGCAACGACGAGGCCGCCGACGTGTACGGCTCCGAGGGCGCCTACGACCCGCCCGCGACCCGGGCCGCCCTGGCCCGGCTGACCGCACCCGTCCTCGTCCTGGCGGGCGAACTCGACGGCGGCCCGCGCCCAGGCCTCGCCCGCCGTGCCGTCGACGCCTACCCGAACGCCGAGTTCACGGTCCAGCCGGGCGCCGGTCACTACCCCTGGCTGGACGACCCCGAGTGGTTCGTACGGCGTGCCGTCGCGTTCCTGGACGGCGAAGGGACCGCTCCGCCCACGCCACGGTGACCGTCGGCTCCGGTACGGGCGCCGGGCCGGCCTACTTCGCGTACGCCGTCATGAAGCGGTCGCGGAACTTGTCCATGCCCCACGTCGGCGCGTTCTCGGCGGGCTTGAGACCGTCCGTCCAGCCCCAGTCGGAGATCCGGTCGAGCACCTTCGGGTCCTTGGCGACGATCGTGATCGGCACGTCCTTGCTCGCGCTGCCCCCGGTGACGGTCGGAACCGGCTGGTGGTCGCCGAGGAAGACGAGGACCGTGTTCTCGTCGCCGTAGCGCTCCAGCCATTGGGTGAGGCTGTCCACGGAGTACTGGACGGCCTTGCGGTACTCGGTGCGCACGCGCTCCCGGCTCTTCCAGACCTCCGTCGGATCCGTGCCCTCCTTCTTGATCTGGTGGAAGACCGTGCCGTCACCGAGGTCGTCCCAGTCGATCGTGTGGGCGATCGGCGACCAGGGGTTGTGGCTGGAGGCCAGGATGATCTCCGCCATGATCGGGTCGCGGTTCTTCTTACCGTGCTCCAGGCGCTGGAAGGCCTCCAGGCTGAACTGGTCCGGCACCGGCGTCCAGCTGAAGTAGGGACCCTGGTAGCCGAGGTGCGTGGAGTCGTAGATGTTGTCGAGGCCGAAGTACTTGCCCTCGGGCCAGGCCTTCCGTACGCCGGGGACGATGCCGACCGTGCGCCAGGCGCCGGTCTTCTGGAAGTAGCTGGTGAGGGTCGCGCGCTCGCCGGTGGTCAGGCTCAGGTAGCGCTGCTGGTTCTTGATCCACAGACCGGACAGGAAGGTCGAGTGGGCGAGCCAGCTGCCGGCACCCGCCACCGGCGACCTCAGCCAGCCGCTGCGCGAGTCGAAACCGGCCGCCTCGAGCCGGCTCGTGCCTTCCGCGAGGGTCGCGTCCATCTCGGGCGCCATCGCCGGGTCGTCGATCGCGACACGGCCGTAGCTCTCGACGAAGGTGAACAGGACGTCCTTGCCGCGCAGCCCGGTCAGCAGCTGGTCGGGCGGGGTGTCGGCGAAGGCGTCGACAGCGGCCTGTTTCCGGAACACCTTGGCGTCCCCGAGGCCGTTGCGGACGTACTCCACACGGTTGGCGAGGACCTCGGAGTTGCCCTTGCTGGCAAAGGGGGTTCCGCCGGACTGCACGCCCAGAGTGAAGCAGGCGACCCACGCGGTGCCGAGGACGAGGGTGGTGGGGACCGCCACGGTGCGGTGTCGGTCGACGACGTTCGCCAGCCGGACCACCGCCCACGTGCTCAGCGTGAGCACGGCGACGAGAAGGACGATCACCCCGGTCACCACGAGCACCTGGCCCGATCGCCCGAACGACTCCCTGAGGAAGTCCGTCGCGTCGTTCAACAGGATCCAGTCGAAGACGAGGTCGAACGGCCGTGCAAGGAACTGGTAGAAGCCCATGTCGGTGAGTTTGAGGACGGTGAACAGCCCGAGGAACAAGCCCGCGCCGATCGCCATGAACCGACGTGGTCGCGGCGGCAGGGCGAGCAGGACGACCGCGAGAAGGATCCCCTCGACGGGGAGACGGACGAACGAGAGGAGGGAGGTCCGGTCGAGGCGGTTGGGCAGGAGCAGCGCGAGCGCCACCAGCACCGCGGCCAGCACGCTCGTCCCCACGGACACCCCACGCGACGCGCGGGGATGGCGACGCCGCCAGCCGAACCAGCCGGGGGAGGGGACGACGGGCTGGGGTTCGTCGGCGGACTCCTCGTGCTCCCGCGCCTCGACGTCCTCGGCCGACCGGGCCTCCTTCACGACGTGCTCGGCGACCTCTTCCCCCGCAGCCCCTCTCGCCCCCGCATCCGCCTCGCCCCCAGCGGTATCCGGCAGTTGACGAGAGCGAGTGAAGAGTGACACTCGGAGGTCCTTCCGTGCGGTCGTGCGAGGGCATGGCAATCGGGGCTCGAAGGCCCAGCCTGCCATCCCCCAGTACGTCCGCACGTCGCCTTCGGTTCAAGCCGACGGCCCCGGAATTGATCCTTCCGCCGACGTCGCCACCTCCCGGGCCCACCGGTAGTCCGCCTTGCCGCTGGGTGACCGACGGAGCGTCTCCGCGATCACCAGCCGGCGCGGGATCTTGTATCCGGCGAGCCGGGAACGGCAGTGCGCCTGGAGGTCCTCCAGGGACGGCTGCGCGGCGCCCCGGCGCACCTGTACCACGGCCGCCACGTGGTGGCCCCACGTCGCGTCCGGCACCCCGGCGACCAGCGCGTCGTACACGTCGGGGTGGGACTTGAGCGCCTGCTCGACCTCCTCCGGGTACACCTTCTCGCCGCCCGTGTTGATGCACTGCGAGCCGCGGCCGAGGACGGTGACCACGCCCTCCTCGTCGACGGTGGCCATGTCGCCGAGCAGCACCCACCGCTCGCCGTCCTTCTCGAAGAAGGTCTCGGCGGTCTTTCGCGGGTCGTTGTAGTAGCCGAGCGGCACATGGCCGCACTGCGCGACCCGGCCCACCTCGCCGACGGCGACGGGCTCGTGCCTGGCCGGATCCACCACCTGGGTGCGGGCGTTGACGCGGACGCGGAAGCCGCGTTCGGGGCCGGAGTCCTCCGTGGCGGTGCCGTTGAAACCGGACTCGGAGGAGCCGAAGTTGTTCAGCAGCATCACGTTCGGGACGAGCGCCTGGAACTGCCTGCGCACGGTGTCCGACATGATCGCCCCCGACGACGACACACTGAACATCGACGACATGTCGATGCCCTTCAGTGACCCTTCGAGCGCGTCGATCAGCGGCCGCAGCATCGCGTCGCCCACCAGCGACATGCTGGTGACCCTCTCCCTCTCGATCGTCCGCAGCACCTCCTCCGGAACGAACTTACGGTGCAGCACGACCCGTTGACCGAAGTTGAAGCCGATGAACGCGGTCAGGGTGGAGGTGCCGTGCATCAGCGGGGGAGCGGGGAAGAAAGTGATCCCGGCGCCGCCGGCCGCGACCCGCTCGGCCAGCTCCTCCGGCTTCTTCACCGGCTCGCCGGTCGGCGCGCCACCTCCGAGCCCCGAGAAGAACAGGTCCTCCTGGCGCCACATCACGCCCTTGGGCATGCCGGTGGTGCCACCGGTGTAGATGATGAACTGGTCGTCGCCCGAGCGGGCGGGGAACCCGCGGTCCGCAGCCCCGGAAGCCTCCGCGTCCGAGAAGTCCACGGCGGCCACCTCGGCCGCCGCCGGTCCGGGCGCCCCGACGCGCACCAGGTGCCGCAGCGTGTCCGTGTGCGGCAGCGCCGCCGCAACCCGGTCGGTGAACTCCGCGTCGAAGACCAGGGCCACCAAGTCGGCGTCGCGGTAGATATAGACCAACTCATCCTCTACGTAACGGTAGTTGACGTTGACCGGGACGAGCCGCGCCTTCAGGCAGCCGAGCACGGCCTGGAGGTACTCGATGCCGTTGTAGAGGTGGAGGCCCACGTGCTCGCCCGGGCGTAGCCCGCTGTCGGCCAGGTGGTGGCCGATCCGGTTGGCGGCGGCGTCCAGTTCCGCGTACGTCAGACGGCGCTCCGCGCCCGTACCCGGGTGGTCGATGTACACGAGCGCCTCGCGGTCCGGGACCACGTCGACGACCGACTCGAACAGGTCGGCAAGGTTGTACTCCACCGCTCCTCCTGACCTCTGACGGGCCCTGGTTCTCTGACGGTTCGCCGGTCATCTGAGCAAAGCGCGCCGCAACTGGGAAGGGCCCGCGCCGAAGAAATCTGACTGACTGTCAGAAAACTCTTGAAGTGCCCAGGCGCCTCCTGCAACCTGTTCTCGTTCTTTCAGAGGGGAGATGGGCAATGGGTGGGACGGAACACCTCACCGTGCGGCGCGAAGGCGCCACACTGGTGCTCACGCTCAACAGGCCCGACGCCAGGAACGCGCTCTCGCTGTCCATGCTCGTCGGCCTGCACGACGGCTGGACCGAGGCCGACGAGGACGACGAGGTCCGCTCGATCGTGCTGACCGGGGCGGGCGGCGCGTTCTGCGCCGGCATGGACCTCAAGGCCCTCGCGGGGCAGGGCATGGAGGGAGAGCAGCACCGGGACCGCCTCAAGGCCGACCCGGACCTGCACTGGAAGGCGATGCTGCGCCACCACCGCCCCCGCAAGCCGGTGATCGCCGCCGTCGAGGGGTACTGCGTCGCCGGTGGCACGGAGATCCTCCAGGGCACCGACATCCGGGTCGCGGGCGAGTCGGCGACCTTCGGGCTCTTCGAGGTCAGACGCGGGCTCTTCCCGATCGGCGGCTCCACCGTCCGGCTGCAACGCCAGATCCCGCGCACCCACGCCCTGGAGATGCTGCTCACCGGCCGCCCCTACACCGCCCGGGAGGCCGCCCGCATCGGCCTGATCGGCCATGTCGTCCCCGACGGCACGGCACTCGACAAGGCCCTGGAGATCGCCGGACAGATCAACGCCTGCGGCCCGCTCGCCGTCGAGGCCGTCAAGGCATCGGTGTACGAGACCGCCGAGATGACCGAGACCGACGGACTCGCCGCCGAACTGAAGCGCGGCTGGCCAGTCTTCGACACCGCCGACGCCAAGGAGGGAGCCCGCGCCTTCGCGGAGAAACGACCGCCCGAGTACAAGCGCGCCTGACCTCTCGTACCAGCGCGTCCGACCTCCCGCAGAAGGAGACACCCGGGATGCCCGAAGTCCTCAAAGCGCCGCTCGTCGTCGAGTTCCCCTTCACCCGCTCCCTGGGCCCCGTCCAGAGCGCCTTCCTCACCGGCCTGCGCGAACGCGTCGTCCTCGGGGTGAAGACCGCCGACGGCCGCGTGCTCGTTCCGCCCGTCGAGTACGACCCCGTCACCGCCGAGGAGATACGCGACCTCGGCGGCTTTATCGAGGTGGCCCCCACCGGAACGGTCACCACCTGGGCATGGAACCACGCCCCCCGCCGCGGCCAGCCCCTGACCACTCCCTTCGCCTGGGCCCTGGTCCGCCTCGACGGCGCCGACACCGCCCTCCTGCACGCCCTCGACGCCCCCGGCCCCGACGCCGTCCACACCGGCATGCGCGTCCGCGTCCGCTGGGCCGGCGAACGCACGGGCGCCATCACGGACATCGCCTGCTTCGAGCCGTACGACGGCGACCGGGCCGGGCCGTCCGGCCACACCGGCGAGTTCGAGGACCCCGTCACGGGCATCGTCGCCCCGGCCCGCCTCGACTACACCTACTCGCCCGGCCGCGCCCAGTCCGCGTACATCCACGCCCTCGCCCAACAGCGGGTCGTCGGCGAGCGCTGCCCATCCTGCCGCAAGGTGTACGTCCCGCCCAGGGGTGCGTGCCCCACATGTGGCGTGCCCACATCGGAACAAGTCGAGGTAGGTCCGCGCGGCACGGTCACCACCTTCTGCATCGTCAACATCAAGGCGAAGAACCTCGACATCGAGGTCCCGTACGTCTACGCGCACATCGCCCTGGACGGCGCCGACCTCGCCCTGCACGGCCGCATCGCCGGCATCCCCTACGACCAGGTACGCATGGGCCTGCGCGTCGAACCCGTGTGGGCGGCGGGCGGCGGCCACCCCGACCACTACCGGCCGACCGGTGAGCCCGACGCGGACTACGAGACGTACAAGGAGCTGGTGTAGATGCCGCCCCTCAGGGAGGTGGCCGTCGTCGCCTTCGCGCACACCGGCCACCTGCGCAGCACCGACGAGCTCTCCGAGGTGGAGATGCTCATGCCCGTCCTGCACGACGTGCTCGGCCAGACCGGCCTGAAGACCGCGGACATCGGCTTCACCTGCTCCGGCTCCTGCGACTACCTCGCCGGCCGCGCCTTCTCCTTCACGCTCGCCCTCGACGGAGTGGGCGCCTGGCCGCCGATCTCCGAGTCCCACGTCGAGATGGACGGCGCGTGGGCGCTGTACGAGGCGTGGACCAAGCTGCTGACCGGCGACGCCGACACCGCACTGGTGTACTCCTACGGCAAGTCGTCACCCGGCTCCGTCCGCGACGTCCTGACCCGCCAGCTCGACCCGTACTACGTGGCGCCCCTGTGGCCCGACTCCGTCGCCCTCGCCGCCCTCCAGGCACAGGCACTCATCGACGCGGGCGAGACCGACGAGCCCGCGCTTGCCGCCGTGGCGGACCGCAGCCGCAACTCCCCGGCGGGCACGGCCTCGCGGCGGGACTACGTCGTACGGCCCCTGCGCACCGGCGACTGCCCGCCCGTCGGCGACGGCGCCGCCGCCGTCGTCCTCGCGGCGGGGGACCGGGCCCGGGACCTGTGCACCCGGCCCGCCTGGATCCGCGGCATCGACCACCGCATCGAGGCACACGGCCTCGGCGTCCGCGACCTGACCGACTCACCCTCCACCCGGCTGGCCGCCGAGAAGGCCGGCGCCTTCGAACGGCCCGTCGACACCGCCGAGTTGCACGCACCCTTCAGCTCGCAGGAGGTCGTCCTGCGCAAGGCGCTCGGGCTGGACGACGACGTCAGGATCAACCCCTCCGGCGGCGCGCTCGCCGCCAACCCGGTCATGGCCGCCGGGCTCATCCGCATCGGCGAGGCCGCCGCCCGCATCCACCGCGGCGACTCCGACCGGGCCCTCGCCCACGCCACCTCCGGCCCCTGCCTCCAACAGAACCTGGTCGCCGTACTCGAAGGGGATCCGCGATGAGCAAGGAGCCCGTGGCCGTCATAGGCGTCGGCCAGACCAAGCACGTGGCGGCACGCCGGGACGTGTCCATCGCCGGGCTCGTGCGGGAGGCCGCCCGACGGGCCCTGGACGACGCCGGACTGGACTGGGCGGACGTCGACGCCGTCGTCATCGGCAAGGCGCCCGACTTCTTCGAGGGCGTGATGATGCCGGAGCTGTACCTGGCCGACGCGCTGGGTGCCGTGGGCAAGCCCATCCTTCGGGTGCACACCGCGGGCTCGGTCGGCGGGTCGACGGCGCTCGTCGCCGCGAACCTGGTCGCCGCCCGGGTCCACGCCACCGTGCTCACCCTCGCCTTCGAAAAGCAGTCCGAGTCCAACGCCATGTGGGGGCTGTCCCTGCCCATCCCCTTCCAGCAGCCCCTGCTGGCCGGGGCCGGCGGGTTCTTCGCCCCGCACGTGCGCGCGTACATGCGCCGCAGCGGAGCGCCCGACACGGTCGGCTCGCTGGTCGCGTACAAGAACCGGCGCAACGCGCTGAAGAACCCGTACGCGCACCTGCACGAGCACGACATCACCCTGGAGAAGGTCCAGGCCTCGCCCATGCTCTGGGACCCGATCCGCTACTCGGAGACCTGCCCCTCCTCCGACGGCGCCTGCGCCATGGTCCTCAGCGACCGCGCGGGAGCCGCCCGCTCGCCCCGGCCGCCCGCCTGGATGCACGGCGGCGCGATGCGCAGCGAACCCACCCTCTTCGCCGGCAAGGACTTCGTGTCGCCGCAGGCCGGCAAGGACTGCGCGGCCGACGTGTACCGGCAGGCCGGGGTAGCCGACCCGCGCCGCGAGATCGACGCCGTCGAGATGTACGTGCCGTTCTCCTGGTACGAGCCGATGTGGCTGGAGAACCTCGGCTTCGCCGACGAGGGCGAGGGCTGGAAGCTCACCGAGTCGGGCGTGACCGAACTGGACGGGGACCTGCCCGTCGACATGTCCGGCGGCGTCCTGTCGACCAATCCCATCGGAGCCTCCGGCATGATCCGCTTCGCGGAGGCCGCGCTCCAGGTCCGCGGCCTGGCCGGGGAGCACCAGGTGGAGGGGGCGCGGCGGGTGCTCGGGCACGCCTACGGCGGCGGATCGCAGTTCTTCTCCATGTGGCTCGTGGGGTCCGAGCCCCCCGCCTCCTGAAAGGTCCCCCTCACGTGGCCTGTCGGCGTCCGGGGCCGGTCGCTAGGCTGGCCGCGGACGACGCAATCGGGAGGAGCACGGACGTGGCCGAGACCACCATCCAGCAGCAGCCGCTCGCGGGCTGGGACAAGCCCGAGCTGGACCTCAGCACCGCCGACTGGCACTCCAGCAGCCGTGGCCTGGGGGATGTCCAGATAGCCTTTGTCGAGGGATTCATCGCGATGCGCAACAGCGGCCGGCCCGAAAGCCCTTCCCTGATCTTCACGCCCGCGGAGTGGGGCGCGTTCGTGTCGGGCGCGAGGGAAGGGGAGTTCGACCTGACCTGAGCCGACGGGCCGATCCGGCGGTGTTCCGACCGTTTTTCCGGACACGCGACCTCGAGCGCTCTCCTGGCGCCGAAGCCTGAGCAAGGCTGACCCCAGGAAACGGAAGGTCGTACTCCGGAGGTGAGGAACGCATGAGCACTCTGCCGGTGGTCGCGGCGGTCGACGGTTCGGACGACAGTCTGCGCGCCCTGGAGTTCGCCCTCGACGCCGCCCGCCGACGCGAGGCGCCGCTGCGGGTGGCCCATGTGCGGCAGTACGCCGCCTGGGCCCAGCCCGAGGTCCTAGCCGCCGGACCGCCCGACCCGAGCGACGACCCGGTGCTCGACCAGGTGCGTGGCCGTCTGGAGGGCCGGGACGGTCCGCCGGCGGTCGAGTACCTCCTTCTGGAGGGCGCCCCCGGCGCACTGCTGCCCGAACTCGGCTCCACCGCCCAGCTGTTGGTGCTCGGCTCCCGGGGCCGCGGCGGCTTCGCCAGCCTGCTGCTCGGCTCCAACGGCATGGCCGCCGCCCGCGACGCCGAGTGCCCCGTCGTCGTGGTGCCCCGCCCTGGGCGCGAGGTGCACGGCGAGGCGCCGACCGTGCCGGGCCCCCGTGTGGTCGTCGGCCTCCAGGTGGACAGCCCCGACGAGGCCACCCTCGCCTTCGCCTTCACGGAGGCCGCTCTGCGCGGCGCGCGCCTCCAGGTCGTCGCCGCCTACCCGTGGCCCATCCAGAGCTGGGCGGTCCCCGGCGAACTCGCCCCGGTGATGATCGACCAGGACGCCGTCGAGAGCGAGACCCGCGTCCTCGCCGAGGGCTTCCTCGCCCCGCACGGCGCCCGCCACCCCGACGTCCGGACCGAGCCGTACGTGACACCGGGCGACGCGGCCGGTCACCTGGTCGCCGCCTCGAAGGACGCCGACCTGGTCGTCGTCGGCCGCCACCGACGCCGCCTGCTGGCACCCGCCCGCATGATGGGCTCCGTCACCCAGGCCGTCCTGCTGCACGCGGCAAGTCCGGTCGCGGTGGTGCCGCCGGCGCCACCGGAGGACTGAGACACCCTTCATCTAATGGATGTCGCCGCGTCTATCATTAGCTCCATGCAGGACACGCTCAGCAGGGACGCCCGCCTCACCCTCGACCTCGCCCTGACCGTCCGGCACGACGGGCGCGGCGGGGTCGCCGACGACCTCGCCGACCCCGCCGGTCTCACCGCCTGGGTCCGCGCCCACGTGGACGCCCTTCCGGAGACCGCCGGATTCGTCGCCGACGCGTCCGCGCTGGCCGCCGTCCGTGACCTGCGCGCCGCCGTCCGTGCCCTGTTCGCCCGGGCCGTACGCCCCGCGGAGCCGAGCCCCGCCGACGCGGCCCGCCTCCTGCCCGTCCCCGAGGCCGTGCGGCAACTCAACGAGGCGGCCGCCCGCACGCCCACCGTTCCCGTACTGCACTGGGCCGAGGGCGCCGAACCCCTCGTACGGCACAAGGCCGCCCAGGGCGGCGGCGAGCTCACCGCGACGCTCGCGCACGCCGCGATCGCCTTCCTCGACGGTCCCGAGCGCGTGCGGCTGCGGGCCTGCCACGCGCCGCGCTGTGTGCGGTACTTCCTCAAGGAGCACCCGCGGCAGGAGTGGTGCAAGCCGTCCTGCGGCAACCGCGCCCGCGTCGCGCGCCATCACGAACGGCACCGCGACAGCGCCTAGCGGAGAAGAGCCGCCCGCACGCCACACGACGGGTCCGGGCACGTACCATTGCGGCATGTCGTTCCTCCGCCGCCGTAGCGCCACGCCCGCCGGGCCCGACTTCGACGTACTGGCCATGGACCCGGGCGACTGGCCCGGCAATCTGGGCGCCGGTCTGCTGCCCGCGCCCGACGGCAGCTGCCAGGGCGTCTACCTTCGCTACGACCTCTTCGGCGGCCGCGGCCCCGCGATGATCATCGGCAACCTGCCGGAGGGCTCCCCGGCCCGCGACGTCACCGAGGACGAGATCCCCTTCGAGGTGGGCCAGCTGCTGCTGGCGCTGGAGAACGACGAGGAGGTGACCGTCGTCGGCTCCGAGGACATGCCGGTGATGCAGGGCGACAACCTCCTGATCGTGCGCCGCCTGAAGCTGTCGGAGAGCCGGATCTCCTGCGTGCAGTTCGACCGCAGCGACAACGTCCTGGTCACCATCGCCGCCTGGGACCGCCCCATCACCGACGACCTGTACGCCCTGCTGAAGCCGCTCCCCGCGGAGCTTTTCCAGCAGGACTGAGGTCGACTACCCGGCCGACTGCTCCACTCGGACGTCCGCCGCGCGCACGAACGCCACCCGGTGGCCGAACTGGATCTCGTAGTACAGGTCCTCGCCGGCCACCACCTGGTGAGAGGCCTCGCCGAACGTCACCGCGTAGTAGTACTCGCCGGGCACCTTGTCCCCGACCACGTACCTCTGCTTCTCCAGCAGCTTGTACGGCAGCGGCGACACGGTCTGGGCGGGCACTCCCGCCGGGTACGCGGACGCCTCCGGGTAGGCGCGCCCGTAGACCGGGATGCTCGGCAGCCCGTCCTTGGGCGTCACCACCAGGCCGGTCGCGTCCACCGAGGCCGGGTTCTTCTTCGCGTTCTTGAACCAGGCCTTCTGGCCGAGGTACCAGATCGCCGTCCAGTCCCCCTCGCGGCCCGCCACCGCGTACTGCTGGCCGGCGGAGACCCGTGAGGACAGGTCGTTCACCCCGGTGCTCGGCGTCGTCCCCAGACCGATGTCCTTGATCAGGGGATAGGACACGCCGGGCCCGGAGTAGAGCCGCACCGCGCTGGACCCGTGGGCCGCGCACGGCTCGCCAGGGGCGACGCAGCCCGTGAACCCCGGCCGGTTCGTGGCGTAGTCGGGGCGGATCGTCACCAGGCCGCCGTTCGTGCCGGCCGTGGGCTCGAAGGGACGGCCCAGCAGGGCGAAGTAGTGTCGCCAGTCCCAGTACGGACCCGGGTCGGTGTGCATGCCGCCGACGGTCCCGGCGGTCGGACCGGGCACGTTGTCATGGCCGAGGATGTGCTGCCGGTCCAGCGGGATGCCGTACTTCTTGGCCAGGTACACCACCAGCCGCGCCGACGACCGGTACATCGCCTCCGTGTACCAGGCGTCCGGACTGGCCAGGAAGCCCTCGTGCTCCAGGCCGACCGACTTGGCGTTGACGTACCAGTTGCCCGCGTGCCACGCCACGTCCTTGGCCTTCACGTGCTGGGCGATGTGGCCGTCGGTGGAGCGCAGCGAGTAGTTCCACGACACATAGGTCGGGTCCTGCACGAGGTCGAGGACGCCTTCCCAGGCGCCCTCGGTGTCGTGGATGACGATGTACTCGATGCTCTGGGACGACGGACGGTTCCCCAGGTCGTGGTTGCCGTAGTCGCCCTCGCCGAACTCCTCGTAGGGAGCCGGGATCCATTCGCAGGACACCGTCTTCGGGCACTCGGTGCCGTCCGCGGCGAGCGTGCGCAGTCCCATCCGCGCCAACTGCGCGGTGTCGGGGGCCAGACCGGGCTGGGCGGCGAGCGCGACCTGCTGACCGGCGTCGGTGGTGCGCCGCTCGCCGGTGCGCAGCACGTCGAACACGTCGTTCGCGTACGCCGCCCCCGTCGCGCTGTCGTCCGCGCCGGAGAAGCGGGCCACCGCCCCGTACCAGTCCGCGGGGTCCTCGCTGAGTGGTTCGCCGAGGTCCTTCTGGGCGGCGGCGAGCAGGGCGGCGCCGCCGGCCACGTTCGCCGCCGGGTCGGTCCGCAACCGCTCGGCGGGCAGGCCGGTGAGTTCGGCCGCCTTCGGCAGGGTCCTGAGACGGGACGGGAGGTCGGTGTTGTGCGGCACCTTCGCCTCGGGGTGCACGGGTGCGCGGGCGCTGTCGCCGCGCGCGTCCTCCGTGCCCTCGCTGTGGTGCGACGATGCCTCAAAAAGCGCGGTGCGGGCGTCGGTGAGGTGCATCGGGCCGTACCCGCCGGTCACGCTCGGCGCCCCGGCGTGCGCGTCCCAGCGGGACTGCAGGTAGGAAACGCCGAGAAGCACACTCTGCGGCACGTGGTACTCGGCGGCCGCGGCGGCGAACGCCGACTGCAGGCCCGCGGTGGCCCGGGCGTCGGACGGGGCCGCGCCGAGCAGCGGCAGCAGCAGGGCGGCGCAGCCCACCGCGCCCGCGGCCCTGCGAAGACGTCTGTGCCCGGCGGCTCGGTCGGTGGCGGTGGCGGATTCTCGCAATGCAGCCTCCTGGGACGGTCGAGCGCGATGCGCCGTGCGGGGCCGGGTCCGTCAGTGGTACCGGCCTGCCGACGATCCGTCAATGATGCCCAGGAGCAGGCGATTTCCCTCGTCGGTCCAGGTGGGTGGGAGTTTCGCGGCGGTGCCCCGCGGGCCTGCGGGGCGTCAGTGGCGTACGCCAATGGGCCGTACGGGACGAGCCGTGGATCCGGACATACAACGGTCCGCGGTGCGCCGCTCTCGGCGCACCGCGGACCGTCGTCCCCGTCAGCGAGTGCCGACCGCCGCGCGCACGGCCCGGCGGGCCAGCTGGCAGTCGTCGTGCAGCCGCCTGAGCAGCAGCCGCTGTTCCTCGCCGGACGGCGCAGCACCCGGGTGGGCCACTCCCGGTGCCGCCGGGGTCGTGTCGTGCATCGAACGCTGCACGGCCATCTCGTAGGTACGGATCTCACGGGTCAGGACGAGCATCAGGTTCACCAGGAACGCGTCCCGTGAGGCCGGGCCGGCCGACTGGGCGATCTGGCTGATCTGCCGGCGGGCCACCGGCGCGTCGCCGAGGACCGACCACAGCGTCGCCAGGTCGTAGCCCGGCAGATACCAGCCCGCGTGCTCCCAGTCCACCAGCACTGGACCGGCCGGTGACAGGAGGATGTTCGACAACAGTGCGTCGCCGTGGCAGAACTGGCCCATGCCGTGCCGGCCCGAGGTCGCGGCGATGCCGTGCAGCAGCTTCTGCAGGTCGCCCAGATCCCGGTCGGTGAGCAGCCCCAGCTCGTGGTACCGGTTGATGCGGGTCGCGTAGTCGAGCGGGGCGCCGAAGGTGCCCGCCGGCGGCTGCCAGGCGTTCAGCCGGCAGATCGCGCCGAGTGCCGCCCGGATGTCCGCCCGGGGCGGGGCCTCCGCCGGGTGCCGGTGCAGTGCCGCCACCCGGCCGGGCATCCGCTCGATCACCAGTGTGCAGTTGTCCGGGTCCGCCGCGATCAGTCTCGGCACACGCACTGGAGGGCGGTGCCGGACGAACGAGCGGTACGCGGCTATCTCGTGACGGATCCGCTCGGCCCAGGCGGGGGAGTGATCCAGTAAACACTTGGCGACGGCGGTGCTGCGTCCTGTCGTACCGACGAGGAGCACGGAGCGTCCGCTGCGGCGCAGCACCTGCACCGGGGCGAACTCCGGGCAGATCCGGTGCACCGACGCGATCGCCGTGCGCAGCTGGGCGCCCTGAGGGCCGGACAAGTCGAGTCTCCCGCTGACGGGTTGGGTGCCGACCCCTGGAACGCGCCGCGTCCTGCCCGCGCCGAGCACGGGAGCCGCCGGACGCGCGGGGTCGAGGTAGGGGCCGCCACCGCCCGCCGGACGGGGGTGCAACGACCGGGGCGGGGCGGACACGGAGGACGATGCTGTGTACATGGGCGAAACAGATCCCTTCGTGTGCCTGCGACGACAGTGCGCTGCCCGGCCCGGTCGCCCAGGTGCACCCTGGGGAATGCATCCCTTGTTCCAGAAGGCGACCGGGTCGGGGTGGCGCTTTCCTACCTGACACCCGATGCCCAGTGGCACACCATCTGGCGTGCCCTGGCGAAGCCTGGCGAATAGTCGCCCGGCAACTCTCACGGGGCTACATTCAACTCAGCCGAGTACCTGGGGGCTTGACGTGAGCGGACAACCCAACACCCGTCTGTCGGACCTGTTCGGCCTCGCCGGCTGGTCCAAGGGCGAACTCGCGAGGCTGGTCAACCGGCAGGCGGCGGCCATGGGCCACCCCCAGCTCTCGACCGACACCTCCCGGGTGCGGCGCTGGATCGACATGGGAGAGATCCCGCGCGATCCGGTACCGCGGGTGCTGGCGGCTCTGTTCACCGAGCGTCTCGGCCGTGTCGTGACCATAGAGGACCTCGGTCTGGTCCGGCACGGGCGCGCGGGGAAACGGCAGGGCGGCGGGAGTGCGGAACATCCCGACGGAGTGCCGTGGGCGCCCGAGCGGACTGCTGCGGTCCTCACCGAATTCACGGGAATGGACCTCATGCTCAACCGACGCGGCTTGGTGGGCGCGGGTGCCGCGCTCGCCGCGGGATCAGCACTCAGCAGCGCCATGCACGACTGGCTGCACACCGATCCGGCCCTGACCGCCGACGCTCCCCAGTACGACGACCCCCTGCACGCCGATCCCGCCGGGTTCGACCGCTACGAGGCCGCCCCCATCGGATCGCAGGAGATCGAGGAACTGGAGCGCTCCGTAGAGGTGTTCCGGGCCTGGGACGCGGCCCGCGGCGGCGGACTGCAACGCAAGGCAGTCGTGGGCCAGCTCAACGAGGTGGGCGGCATGCTCGCCTACCGACACCCCGACCATCTCCAGCGGCGCCTGTGGGGCGTCGCCGCCAACCTCGCCGTCCTCGCGGGCTGGATGTCGCACGACGTCGGCCTGGAGCCCACGGCCCAGAAGTACTTCGTCATCGCAGCCCATGCGGCAAGAGAGGGCGGCGACCGGCCCCGAGCGGGGGAGGCGCTCTCCCGGGCGGCTCGCCAGATGGTGCACCTGGGCCGGCCCGACGACGCACTCGACCTGATGAAGCTCGCCCAGTCCGGTTCCGGCGACGAGGTGCTGCCCCGCACCAGGGCGATGCTCTACACCATCGAGGCCTGGGCGCAGGCCTCCATGGGCAAGGGGCAGGCCATGCGACGCACCCTCGGACAGGCGGAGGACCTCTTCGTCTCCGACCGGGGCGACGTGCCGCCGCCGAGCTGGATGCAGACCTTCAAGGAGGAGGACCTGTACGGCATGCAGGCCCTGGCTTACCGCACACTGGCCGAGCACGAGCCGGGCGCGGCCGTGCACGCCCAGTACTACGCGGAGAAGGCCCTGGCCCTGCGCATCGACGGCCGGGAGCGGTCGAAGATCTTCGATCACCTGTCCATGGCCTCCGCCTGCTTCATCGCGGACGACCCCGAACAGGCGGACCGGTACGCACGGCTGGCCCTGATGGCGATGGGGTCGAACTCCTCGCGCCGCACCTGGGACCGGCTGGGCCAGATGTACCGGCTCACCGCCGAGTACTCCGGCTACCCGAAGATCCACGAGCTGCGGGAGGAGATCAGGCTGGCGCTGCCGAAGGCGAAGACGAAGGGCAGGAGCGGCAGCAGCGCCAAGGCATAGGAACCGACACACCACGGGAACCGCTACAGCACAGGGAACGGGACGCCGTGCCCCTCCGATCGGCGGTCGTCGTTACGGGGCCACCCTGGCGAGGAGCACACAGGCGTCGTCCTCGCGCTCGGCCTCACCGAACTCCTCGACGACCATCCGTACGCAGTCCTGTGCGGTGCGCGCCTCGCCGAACCGCGGGGCCAGGCCGAGGAGGCGGTTCACCGCCGCCGTGCCGCTGTGCCCGGGCACCAGCCCGTCGGTGTGCAGCAGGAGCAGGTCGCCCGGTCGGAGGGTCTCTTCGGTCTGCTCGTACACGGCTCCCGAGGTCGCGCCGAGGAGAACGCCGTCCGGTGCGTGCAGCCTGCGCCCCGTCCCGTCGCGGAACAGCAGCGGGGCGGGGTGGCCGGCCTGGGCCCACACCAGGGTGCGGGTGTCGGGCCGGTAGCGGCAGCAGACCGCGCTGCCGAGGGCCGGCTGCACGGTGGCGTCGAGCAACTGGTTGAGCCAGGCCATCAGTTGACCCGGCTGGGTGCCGGCCATCGCCATGCCGCGTACGGCGCCCAGCAGGGTCGCCATGCCGGAGGCCACGGCGACTCCGTGGCCGGTGAGGTCGCCGACGCTGAGCAGCGTCTCGCCGTCGGCGAGTTCCAGCGCGTCGTACCAGTCGCCGCCGATCGTCGCGCTCGTCGACGACGGCAGATAGTGGGCCGCGAGGTCCAGCGTCTCGGGTCCCTGGTGCGGGAGCCGCAGGGAGCCGCGCCACGGCGGCAACACGGCTTCCTGCAGCTCGACCGCGAGCCGGTGCTCGGTCTGCGCGCGGTGCCGGTGACGCTGTAACGAGTCACGGGTCTCGCTCACCGCCCGCTGGCTGCGGCGCAGTTCACTGACGTCCCGCAGCACCGCCCACATGGACGCGGTGCTTCCGTCGGTGTCGAGCACGGGCTCGCCCATCATGTGCACGGTCCGGACGCCCCCGTCCGGCCGCAGCACGCGGAACTCACCGTCGATGGGCTTGGCGTCGACGAGGCAGTCGGTGACCATCGCCGTCAGCTTCGGCCGGTCCTCGTCCAGCACCAGCGACGGCAGCTCGTCGAGGGTCAGCGGGGGAGCGGCGGGGTCCCGGCCCAGGATCTGGTAGAGCTCTCCGGACCAACTGGCCTCGTCCGTCAGCAGGTTCCACTCCGCACTGCCGACCCGGCTGAGCAGCGAGCCGCGCCGGGGAGCGGGCGGCACGGCTCGGACGGCGGTCGCCGCCTCGGGCGAGGCGGGCACGGGCGGCGGGCCGTCCCGCAGCTGTGCCAAGTGCTCGTCCAGATCGTCGAGTTGGTGCAGCGCGAGGTCGCACAGCGCGCGCTGCCAACGCTCCTGGGGGTCCAGACCGTCACTCTGTGTGTCCCGGCGCACGGCGTCCACCTCGCCCTTGAGCCGGCGCGCCTGCGAAATGAGCGCGTCGACCGAACCGCGTCCTGGCGGTTGGGCGGCTGGGCGGTCCGCAGAGAGATGGGACGGCATGACGCACTCCGATGCGGGGACGGTTCGACCAAGGCGGAGGGAAGGACCGTTACGACTGTTGCACAGCCCGCGACGCCCTGTAAGGGATTCGGCGACACCCGATACGGTGGTGCTTCTGGCATATGCCACAGTCTTCACGGGGTGAGGTCGACGTACGTCTGGTGTGCGACGCCGGGTGAATCAAGTCGTAGGAGGCGTACGTGACTTGATGGTTCTTCGGGGTGGCCGACACGGTGTTCAGTTGCGTGTTCGACGGTCGTGTGTTCTAGAGGAGTGTGGCATATGTGGAACAGGCCCTGCCAGGGGGCGTGGGCGGGGGTGGTGTAGGGGGTGCGACAGTAGCGTGTGATGCAGGTCACATTAATTGATGCCGGGTTCGGCGTAATGCGAACGGCACCTGCGAGCTCGTAAGAGCATGGACATCACGCTCGAGCAGCCCGCCCGCGCCCGCCTGGTCACCGCGGAGAACCGGGAACTTTCCGTTCCCGCCACGCTCCGCTACACCTCCGCGGACCCCCTCGCGGTGTACGTCGACTTCCCGCCCGAGGTCGCCCTGGACGGCGAGCGGGTCACCTGGACCTTCGCCCGGGCCCTGCTGGAGGGCGGACTGGCCGGTCCGGCGGGGGACGGTGATGTGCACCTGTGGCCGTGCGGCCGGGCCCGCACCGTCGTCGAACTCCACTCGCCGTACGGTCTGGCCCTGCTCCAGTTCGACACCGCGGCCCTGCGCCGGTTCCTGCTGCGGACGTACGCCGTGGTGGGCGCCGGCCAGGAGGATCTCGGCGCCGCCGTCGAGCACGGGCTGGCCTCGCTCTTCGGCGGCGTCTGACATGCCTCGGTGCCGTGGTGCGACGGGGTTCAGTACCGCAGTACGCCCGCGATCCCGTCCGCGTCCGCCAGCGTGCCGTCCGGTACGAAGCGCACCTCGGCGCCGGTCTCCAGGCACTGCTCGACGATCTCGTCCACGATGTCCTCGCGGGCGTCCAGATCGCCGCTGACGGCCGGGATCAGATGGTCCCCGCCGTCGTCACGGACCGTCACCCGGAAGTTCTCCTCGACGGCCAGCAGGCGTACGCGGCCCTCGCGCGCGCTCTGCCACAGCTCGTCGATCCCGGCCGCGAACGCCCGGTGGCCGCGGGCCGATGCGAGCTCCCGCGTCACGGAGTCGGTGTTCTTGCGCGCCTCGGCGGCGACCAGCGGCCGGATCGCCTGCCACACGGCGTCGGGCGTGCCGTGCGCGAGTCCGCCGTGCGGTACGTGGACGGCGCTCTTGGTGACGCTGCCGACCTCGTCCATCAGGGACAGCGCGGCCGTCTCGCCGGTGACGTACAGCGGCCTGGGCGCCTCGCGCAGGACCGCGCTCATCGCGGTGTCCGCCTCGCGCAGGAACTGGCGGGTGCCCTCGTCCCGGAAGGTGCTCGGCTGGTCGCCGACCCGTTCCTGGCGTTCGGCGTCGAAGTTCTCGCGGCTCCTGGTCAGCCTGGTCAGGGGGAAACCGCCGGTGTGGTGCTCGGTGACGCGGTCCGTGCCGCCGCTCCACAGGGTGACGTGGGCGGCGGAGACCGAGAGCACCCAGAACGGCTGCTCGGCGGCCTGCGCCGAGACCAGGTTGCGGGTCAGGAAGGTGTCCGAGAGCACCACGCGTTCGGGCACGGGGCGGGCGAGCGACCACACCTGGTGCTCACCCGGGGCGGCGAAGATCACCAGACCGTCCTCGGCGTGCGCCAGGTCGATCTCGGTGAGGGCCTGGTCGAGCTGCCGGGCGACGTCGAGGCGCCGGTCACGGGGGATCGCGGGATCGGCCTCCAGTTGCTTCTTGGCCTCGGCCACGACATTGCGCAGCCGGACCGGATCCTGGGCGTTCTCGGGCTCCCGGCGATGTGTCGGCGTCAGCACGGACACGGCCGGATAGGGGCGCGGGCGCCGCAGCTCGGTGAGGGTCGTGGGACTGAGTGCGTGCTCCATAACAGCACGATAGGGCCGAATCGCCGATAGGGCATCAGGGGTGATCACGTCGGGCAATACCGGCAACTCGCTTCCGGGGTCGCTCGAGTCGCCGAACGGCGTGGCCGTCGATAGGGAGCGGCCGGACGACCGTGGCGTACGTCAGTGACCGTCGCGCTCCGGTCCGCAGGAGCTCCCGTCGGGCGGCAGGGAGCCGTACAGCAGGAACGCGTCGACCTTGCGGTGCACGCACTTGGAGGAGGCGTAACCGGTGTGCCCCTCACTCCTGTTGTCGAGCACCACGGCCGAGTCGCCCAGTCGCTCGGCCGTCTCCACGGTCCAGCGGTACGGCGTCGCGGGGTCGCCCCGGGTGCCCACCAGGAGCATCTTCGGGGTACGGACGTCGCGGACGTCGTCACGGATGAAATCGGTGCCCTTGGGGCGGCCGTAGCACATCAGCACCTCGGTGAGCCGGTACCGGCCGAACACCGGGGACGCCTGCTCGTACTCGGCGCGCAGCCGGCCGAGCTGCTGGGAGATCCGGCGGGCGCTGGGGCGGTCGGGATCGTCCGCGCAGTTGATCGCCATCAGCGCCGCCGGAAGATTGTCGAGTGGTACGTCCTCCTGGTCGACCAGGCCGCCGTCCGTCCCGTCGTCGGCGCGGAGGGCGGCGCCGGTGGCACGGACCCCCGAACCGCCGCCGGAGAACCACAGGAGCGGCCGCGTGTCGCCGTCCTCCACCAGTGCGGCGAGCGCCCGTTGCAGGGACGGCCACAACTGCCTGCTGTAGAGGGCCTGGCCTATCGCGCCCACGAGGTCCTGTCCGGTGAACGCCTCGCCGAAGTCGGTCGGCACCGGGTCCTGGTCGAGCGATTCGACGAGACGCTCGACCTCCTCCCGGCCCGTGCGCGCATCGGTGCCGAAGGGACAGGCGATGTCCTGCGCGCACCAGTCGACGAAGTCCTCCAGGGCGGTCTGCTGACCCGCGGCACCCGCCACGCCCTGTTCGGTGAGTGGTTCGGTGAGCGTGTCCACGCCGTCGAGCACCATCCGGCCCACCTTCTTGGGGAACTGGGCCGCGTACACCGCGCCGAGCCGCGTTCCGTAGGAGAAACCGAGGTAGTTGAGCTTCTTGTCGCCGACGGCCTGACGCATCACGTCGAGGTCGCGCGAGGCGTTCACCGTGCCGATGTGGGGCAGGACGGGCCCGGAGTGCTCGGCGCAGGTGCGGGCGGCCTTCCGCAACTGCCTGAGGACGCCCTGCGGATCGCCGGCCATGTCCGCGTCCTCGTCCACCGTGACCTCGGCGGAGCCGTTGCCGCACGTCACAGGTGAGGACCGGCCGACGCCGCGGGGGTCGAAGGACACCACGTCGTAGCCGTTCGTCAGACTCATGAAGTCCTTGCCGCTGGCGGCGAGTTCACTGACCCCCGCGCCTCCGGGACCTCCGAAGTTGAGCAGCACCGAGCCGCGCGACTTCCCCGTCGCGCGATAGCGGGCGAGGGCCAGCTCGAGAGTGCCCGCCCGCGGCCTGTCGTAGTCGAGGGGGACGGTGACCTTCCCGCATTGGAGGTCCTCGGGCATGTCCACGCCGTCGCACGTGGACCAGGTGACCTTCTGGCGGTAGAACCGCGCCAGGCCGGCCTCGGGGTCGTCCGCGGACGTCGCCGGCAGACCCGCCCCGAGCAGTGCCAGGGCGACGCCTCCGGTGATCGCGCAGCGCCGGAGAGTGGGCCGAGTCGACAGCTTGGCCGGCATGAATGCCTCCAGGGACGCCTGCCGCGGACCGGGACCGGCGCCCGGTCCGAGCGCCCTCGATCACGATAGGCGCACCTCGCGGGGCCCGCCTCCGGACGAGCGGGACGTCGGGCTGTGCCCTACCCTGCGCGCCCTCGATGCGCATTCGACGGTTTTGCCGACAGTTCGATGACCGTGACGCTCGATGGGGTGAAAGGCCGATAAGCCATAACTCCGATGGTTCACCTGCCGTTTTATCCGGTGCGGGCGAGTGCCCGCGACCATGTCTGGAAGGCAGGGACCCTATGAGACGGGTTACCCGAAACGGTGTGATCGCCGTCGCCGCCGCGTCCGGCGCGATGGCGGTGGCGATGCCCGCGTACGCGAGTTCCGGCGCGGACGGCGTCGCGGCAGGCTCGCCGGGAGTGATCTCCGGCAACACCGTCCAGCTCCCGGTGCACGTCCCGGTGAACGTGTGCGGGAACACCGTGAACGTGGTGGGGCTGCTCAATCCGGCGGCGGGCAACAGCTGCGCCGACGCGGAGTCCGGTGGCGACGGGGCCGACACGCCCGAAGGGGCGGCCACGGACCGCGGGGCTACCGCGGACGGCGGGGCGACCGCGAGCGGGGGCGGAAAGGATTCACCCGGCGTGCTGTCCGGCAACGGTGTGCAACTCCCGGTCCACGCGCCGGTCAACGTCAGCGGCAACAGCGTGAACGTCGTCGGCATCGGCAACGCGGCCGTCGGCAACGAGTCCGGGAACACCTCCGGCGACCGGCCCGAGAGCCCCTGGACACCCGGGCAGCCGGCACCGAAGCCGACCCCGTCGCCCGGGGCGGACGCGGGTCCGCAGACGCCGCCGCCCGCCCCGCAGCCGCACTTCGCCGCCGAACTCGCCGAGACGGGGACGGACCGGACCCTGCCCGCCGTCGTGGGGAGCGCGGCGCTGATCCTCGGCGGAGCGGCCGTGTACCGGCGCTCCCGCCCGAGGGCGACGCGCTGACCGCCCTCGACGGAGCACGGAAGGCCCCACCGGACACGACCGGTGGGGCCTGAGCGCTGGCGGCGACGCGGTCGGCCGGCTCCACGGTTCAGGTGTTCACCCTGCCGACACCGCCGTGAGCAGCACCATCCCCGAGTCCCCGTAGTCGGGCAGGGTGGGGTCGGCGTCGATGCGGGTGACGGTCAGCTCCCGGGTCAGCGGCGCGAACACGTCCGTGACGACCTGCGGGTCGACCGGGCAGCCCGGCCAGCGCGACGCGGGCCCGATGCGATAGGTCGGCATGTTCTCCATGAACGCGGCCACGAGGTACCCGCCCGGCGCGACACTGCGCACGAAGGCCTGGCAGAAGTCGGCGAACTCCGCGCGGTCCTCGGTCGCCACTTCCGCGACGAAGTGCATGGATGCCAGGTCGTACCCGCCCGGTGGGAGGTCGCGGACGTCGCCGTGGACGACGTCCACATGGGCCAGTGCCCCGGCCAGGGTCGTGGGCAGGGCCGGGTTCAGCTCCCGGCACAGCGCGTGGAACGGCAGCCAGCTGGCGTCGGGCTCGCACTGGATCTGCCGCTCCAGATAGGCGACGTTGCCGGCCCCCGCCTCGACGGCGTCGATACGGCGGCTCGCCGCGGACGCGAGGATCAGCGGGTAGAGGTTCGGGCCGGCCCCGAACTCCACCGAGCGGCCGACGCTGCCCGGCGCGAGCCGCCGGTAGAACGCGCAGTGGTGGGTGATGACCGCCGCGTCCGACGGGTGCACCTCGCGGTAGTTCTCGGCGAGATAGTCCGCGATCGGCCAGCTGTCCCAGTCCACGTCGTCGTTGTGCGTCGTCGCGGCCTCGCCGGACTTCGGCGTGACTCTCCAGGTCATCGGCATGGTCCTCTCAGCCCTTGGCATGGCCCTCCGGCTCCTTCGACCGCAGGGGGAACCGTGCCGCCAGTCGGGTCAGCGCGCCGGTCAGGCGGTCGATGTCCTCGTCGGAGTTGAGCGCGGTGAGCCGGATACGAAAGCCCACCCGGTCACGCGGCACGAGTGGATACGCGGACAGCGTCACGTAGACGCCCTCCTCCCACAGGAACGAGGCGACCGCGTCCAGGTCGGCCGGGTTCCCCAGCGGGACCTCCATGATGGGCAGCCGGTCCGTGCTGAGGGTGGCGACGTCCAGGCGGTCGAGATGCTCGAGCACCCGGACCGTCTTGCGGTAGAGGTCGGCGCGCAGTGTGTCGCCGCGGAGGTCGTTGACGTCCAGTCCGGCCATCGCGGTGGCCAGGGACGCGGTGGGGGAGGGGCCCGAGTACAGGTAGGGCGCGGCGGCCGTCTTGAGGCGGTTCTTCAGGTCGGTGGGCAGAGCGAGGAAGGCGAGCAGCGACGAGTACGCCTTGGAGAAACCCCCGGTCAGCACGATCCCCTCATACGACTTACCGGTGTGCCGCACCACGCCGTTGCCGCGCGAGCCGTACGGACACAGCTCGGTCGGCCCGCGCTCCCCGATCACGCCGAAACCGTGGGCGTCGTCGACGTACAGCGTCGCGCCTCGATCGCGGCACAGCGTGGTCAGGGTGGGCAGCTCGGAGACGTTGCCGCTCATGCTGTTGACGCCGTCCAGGCAGACCAGCTTGGGCGCGCCCGCGGGCACCGCGGAGAGCAGGGCCTCCAGTTCCTCGGGCCGTTCGGCGTGGAAGTGGTGCAGGGCGGCACCCTGCCCGCGGGCGACGACACAGCCGTCGTGCACCGTGCGGTGTGCCGTCGCTTCGACGAACACATGGCCCGCGTCGGCGAGGACCGGGATCACCGCCGAGTGGATGACGGTCAGCGTCGGCAGCAGCAGTGTGTCCGGCGCGCCCAGCAGTGCGGCGAGCCGCTCCTCGATCTCGGGGTACAGCCGCGGACTGCCCAGCAGCCGCGACCAGCTCGGGTGGGTGCCCCAGCGCCGTACCGCGGGTTCGATGCGGGCGGCGATCTCCGGGTCCCAGTCGAAACCCAGGTAGTTGCAGGAGGCGAAGTCGATCAGCCAGTGGCCGCGGCTGCGAATGTGCCGGCCGCGCACCTCGTCGATGACCGCGTCTGTCATCGGGCTGGTCCGCCGCAGATGCTCCAGGTCGGCGCAGCGCCGCTTGCGCTCCGGCGCCCCCTGCTGTGCCCCCTTGGGTGCGACACCGTTCGCGGGTGCGCGGCCTGCCCCGTCCCGCCGCCGCAACAGCCGCTCGCTCTGCTCCACCGTCATCGGCCGCGCGAAGAGGAAGCCCTGCCCGAACCGGCAGCCCATGCCCGCCAGCAGATCCCGCTGCGCCGCGTTCTCGATCCCCTCGGCGATGACCTGGACGCCCAGCGTGTCGGCGAGGCGCACGATGCCCTCGACGAGTGCGCCCTGCTGCGCGTGGCGTGTGATGTCGTCGATGAACGTCTTGTCGATCTTCAGTACGTCGATGGGGAAGTCCCGCAGATAGCGCAGCGAGGAGAAGCCGGTGCCGAAGTCGTCGACCGCGATGCTCACGCCCAGGTCCTTCAGCGCCCGCAGCATCTCCTGGATCTGGCTGTCGTGGCGCAGCAGCACCGTCTCGGTGAGTTCCAGCTGCAGCGATCCCGGCGCCAGTCCCGGTGTCCGCAGCGCCTCGCCGACCTGGTCCACGAACCCGACGTCGCGGAACTGGCGGGCGGACACGTTCACGCTGACGTACGGCGGCATGCCCGGGCCGGGCAAGTGCTGCAGTGCCGTGACGTCCTGCACCGCGTTCTTGAGAACCCACGACCCGAGAGGCCCGATGTGCCCGGTTTCCTCGGCCAGGCTGATGAACTGCTCCGGCGACGCCGGGGGGCGCGGGGCACCCGGCCAGCGCACCAGCGCCTCGAAGCCGACCACCTCGCCCACGGAGATGTCCACGACCGGTTGGTAGCGCAGGGCGAACTCCTGGTCGGTGACCGCCCGGGCGAGCCGGTTCTGCAGATCGTGCCGCTCGACCATTCTGGCCCGCAGCATCGGCTGGAAGCGCCGCCACTGTCGCTTGCCCGCCGTCTTCGCCGCGTAGAGGGCCAGGTCCGCGTGACCGAGCAGTTCCTGCGCGTCGGCGCTGTCGCGCGCGGTGGCCACTCCCACACTCGCGGACACGGTCACCGACTCCTCGCCGAGCACGAACGGCCTGGTCAGCGTCTGGATCACCTGGGCAGCCAACAGTTCGGCGTCCAGCGGTTCCCGCGCGTCCTCCATCAGTACGGCGAACTCGTCGCCGCCCAGCCGGGCCGCGGTGTCGGTGCGCCGCAGCGCCCCGGTCAGGCGGCGCCCGACGGCGTTGAGGAGGTGGTCGCCCGCCGAGTGCCCCAGTGTGTCGTTGACCAGTTTGAAGTCGTCCAGGTCGACGAAGAGCAGACAGGTCAGGGACGACTCCCGGCGACCGCGCAGCAGCGCACGCTCGATCCGCTCCAGCAGCAGCGTCCGGTTGGGCAGTCCGGTCAGCGAGTCGTGGAAGGCCCGCTCGGTCAGCTCCTGCTCCAGTCGCCGCTGCTCGGTGACGTCGCGCAGCGTGACGACCAGCCCGGCCACGGTGCGCTCGTCCCGGAAGTCGCTGCACCGCACCTCCACCTCGACCCGCCCGCCCCGGTTCCGTATCCACCAGTGGTCGTGGGTCGTCCGCGGCCCGTGGTCCCGAACCGCGGTCAGCTCCCGGATCGCCCGTTGCCGGTCGCGGGGGTCCAGTAGGTCGGGCAGCGGAGTACCCTCCAGGTCCGCGGTGCCGAAGACGGCCGTGGCGGACGGACTGACGTACCGGATGGTGTTGTCTTCCTCCAGGATGAGGATGACGTCCGAGGTGTTGCGCACGAGCGTGCGGAAGTACGCCTCGCTCTCCCGGCGGACGACCTCCTCGCGGAGCACGACGCGATCCATCGCCAGGCCCGCGTGCGAGGCGAGGATCTCCAGCGAGCTCCACGTCTCGGTGAGGTGCCCGGGCGGACCGGCGACCAGCAGCACGCCCCGTCCCTCCGAGGCCGTCGGACGGGTGGGCGGGGTCATGGGGCACACCAGGACGGTCGGCAGACCGCCCAGCTCGGAGGCCAGGTCGGAATCGAGGTCGTCGGCGGCGACGAACCGGGTATCGCCCGGTGCCAGGTCCGCCGCCCGTTCGGCGGGCAGCAGCAGGGTCCGGTGGTGGACCGTGGACCCGAGGAGCGTGTCGACGGCCGCCTCGCACGACCGCGTCACCTCCTGCTGCCGGACGGCCGACACCAGCGAGGCCGCCGCCGAGCGCAGCGCCTGTTCCCGTGCCACCGCCCTGCGATGCGCCACGACCATCCCGGCCAGACGCAGGATGACCAGCAGGAAGAGCATGCCGGAGAAGGCGGCGATCACGGCGGCGTCGTGCGGCTCGCGCACGAGGCCCTCGTACAGCAGGATCCCCGGTGCGATGAGCGTGGCCACAGCGAGCAGGACCAGCCGGCGCGGCGGCGGGAGCAGCGACGTTCGCTGTGGCACGGCAGCGGTCAGCTCCACCATCGACGGGTGCAGTGCGGCCAGGCCCCAGGCCGTGTAGAAGACGATCCACCCGGAGTCCAGCACTGTGCCCGCCTGCCCCATGTCGTTGAGTTGCAGCATCCCGTACGCGATGTCGAAGACGAGCAGCGTCACCGTGCCCAGGACCAGCAACTGGAGAGACCGGTTGCGCCCTTTCAGTGGATGAGGGGTCAGTAGCTGGGCCAGCAGTGCCAGGACCAGCACGTCGCCCAGGGGGTAGGCGATGCTGATGGCGTGCTGTTGCCAGGTCAGCCCCTCGACCTCGGTGAGCGGCTGGACCAGGTACACCCACACCGGTAGCGCGAGACCGACGGTGAAGATCAACGCGTCGAGGAGACTGGGCAGGTCGTTGCCCGCCCAGCGGTAGCGGACCAGGCCGTACAGCCCGGCGGCGAACAGCGGGTAGGTGGCCAGGTAGCAGCCGTCCGCGGGGGAGGGGAACGGGTTGGAGGCGTGGAAGTACTCCTCCATCACGTTGTAGTACGTGCCGCCCGTGACGAAGGTGAGCAGTCCGGCCGCGAGGATCCACCAGGGCCAGCGGTGCGCGGGACGGTACACGTGCGAGCCGGTCACCACGGCGGCGACACCGGCGAGGCCGATGACGGCCCAGAGGGGGGTGCGGGCCGCCGGAATCGTCATGTAGACGCTCGTGGTGACCGTCACCACCGCGAGATGAGCGGTCATCAGCCGACGTGCCGACAGCAAAGCAAGCGCCTCCCCCCGACGGAGGGAGACCGGGCGGTCCACCTGGCCTGGGTCTTACTCGATCGTAGGCACCGCGGGACGCCGCCCGCATCTCGGGCGGTCAGGGGCTGTACCGCGCGGGTTACGGACTGTGTGGCCGTCAGTGCTCACCGCGATGGAAACGGTGGTGCAAGGCGCGTACCTCCTCGGTCAGTTCCGGGATCGGGCCCTCCACCGGCACACCGGGCGCGACCTCGTTGACCGGCAGGGTGCGCACCGGCGGCGCGGGCACCCCCAACTCGGCGAGCCACCCGGCCAGTTGCTCCGACGAGGCGACGTACACGATCCGCCCGAGGCCCACCCAGGCGTGCGCGGCCGCGCACATCGGGCAGTGCTCACCCGACGTGTACACGGTCGCGGCGGCCCGCTCCCCGGGCGACAGACCGGCCGCCGCCCAGCGCGCCAGCTCGAACTCGGGGTGCCGGGTGCGGTCGCCGGAGGCCACCCGGTTGTGGTCCTCGGCGAGCACCGTGCCGTCAGCGCCCACCAGCACCGACCCGAACGGCTCGTCGCCCACCTCCAGCGCCCGGGCCGCAAGCTCCACACAGCGGCGTAGGTACGGCAGCTCCGCGTCCTTCACGGCCATGGCGAAGAACCTCCTCGTGACGTGATCTCCGTGGCGCAGCCTACGGCCGCCGGTACGGGGGCCGAAAGGCAAGGCCGAGCGGCGGCGGTGCGGACGCCGAACGGGTAGGAGGCCGAACGGGGAGCACGGCGAACGGGGAGCACGCCGAACGGGAGGACGGTAAAGCTGTTGCCCCGTCAGGGGTCGGGTGCTGGAGTGAGCGCATGGATCATGCCGCGATACTTGCCCTGTACGACCGGGACATGCGTGAAGGTGCTCAGCCGGACGGTCCCGGTGCCAGGATCGAGCGGGCGGGGCACGTGGTCCGTCAGGTCTGCGCCGGGCACGGCTGGAACGGCGTCGTCTGGTCTGACCTGGACGAGGCGAGCGCCGACGCGGCGATCGCCGAGCAGCTCGCCCACTACCGCGGTCTCGGTCTCGACTTCGAGTGGAAGCTCTACGGGCACGACCTGCCCGTGGATCTCGGGCCGCGGCTGGCTGCCGCCGGGTTCACGCCCGAGCCGGAGGAGACCCTGATGATCGCCGAGGTCGCCGAGCTGACGCTGGACGACGAAGCGCCCGAGGGGATTCGCTTCCTTCCGGCGACCGACCGGGCGGGCGTCGACCTCGTGGCGGAGGTTCACGAGAAGGCGTTCGGCACCGACAGCTCCCGACTGCGCCACCAGTTGCTCGCCCGGCTGACGGACGACCCGGACACCGTCGTCGCCGTCGTGGCGCTCGCCGGTGACACACCGGTCAGCGCCGCCCGCATGGAGCTGGTGCCCGGCACCCGCTTCGCCGGCCTCTGGGGCGGCGGCACCGTCGAGGCCTGGCGTGGCCGCGGCATCTACCGCGCCCTGGTCGCCCAGCGGGCCCGCGCCGCCGTCGACCGCGGCTACCGCTACCTCCAGGTCGACGCCACCAGCCAGAGCAGGCCCATCCTGGAGCGCCTCGGCTTCCATCCCCTCACCACGACGACGCCGTACGTGTACGTGCCGTAGCAGCCCCGCCCCTCCCGTCGTCCCCCCGGCTCCCTTGTCGCGGCTCAGCCGAGGCCGAACGCGTCCGCCAGCGCGTCGATCTGGGCCGCGACCAGCGTGCCTCCGTCGTGGCCCATGCCCGTGAACTGGCCCGACACCTCCAGGCTGACCGCCCCGTGCAGGTGGGCCCACGCGAGCACCGCTCCGGCCAGCGCCGGGCCCTCGGACCCGGCGGCCACATGCCCGCGCGCCCAGGCCGCCACCGCCGGGTCGTCGTCCGCCCAGGCCTTCATCTGCGCCACCACCGGCGCCACGGCCGCCGACGCCTCGGCCCCCTCGAAGGCCCGCAAGAACGGCGAGAGCACCGCCCGCGCGCTGTCGAGCGTGTCCGGGGGCGCCGTGTAACCCGGCACCGGCGTGCCCTGGATCAGCAGATAACGGTGCGGCTGACTCACCGCCCACTCCCGGCAGGCCACCGCGAGCGCCCGCATCCGCGTACGCGGTGAGGTGTCCGGCGCCAGCGCCTCCCCGGCCGCCACGACGGCCGCCGCCAGGTCGGCGTACGCGTCCCGGATCAGGTCCGTGAGCAGCGCGTCACGACTGTCGAAGTAGCGGTACAGGGCCGGCCCCGAGAGGCCGACCTCCTTGGCGATCCGGCTCAGGGCCACCGCCGCCGTGCCTCCCTCGGCCAACTGCCGCAGCGCGATCTCCTTGATCTCCGTGCGTGTCTGCTCGCGGTAACGGGCCCTCGGGCTCTGCACGCTCCCGGCCATGGGTGACTCCTCTGTCGATGCGTGTGACACACCTTAATGGCAGCCCGAACCTCCCACTCTTGCTAGAGATATTCGTAAGAGTTACAGTCTCTAACAGAAGTGATGAGTACTCGCTCGTCTCCAGGGGAAGGGATCACCATGACTGCCCACGCCGACACCGCTCGCTCCCTGCACACCGTTCTCGGCTCCGGCCCCGCCGGCACCGCGCTGGCCCGCGAACTCGTCCGCCGGGGCCATGCGGTACGCCTGGTGGACCGCAAGGGGCAGGGGCCCGCCGTCGAAGGGGCCGAGCGGTACGCCGCCGATGTCAGCACCGTCGAGGGCGCGCGCGAGGCCGTGGCCGGGGCCGCCGTCGTGTACCACTGCGTCAACGTCGCCTATCACCTCCAGGCGGAGGTGATGCCCCGCGTCCAGGAAGCCCTTCTCGTGGCCGTCGAGGCGTCCGGTGCGCGGCTGGTCGTGCTCGACACGCTTTACCCGTACGGCGAGACCGGGGGAGCGGTGATGACCGAGGACTCCCCGTGGAAGGCGACCAGCCGCAAGGGCAGGATGCGCGCGGAACTCGACGAGAAGTACCTCTCCGCGCATCGCGAGGGCCGGGCCCGGGTTGCCCTCGGCCGGTCCGCCGACTTCGTCGGGCCGGGGGTGCTCAACTCGTCACTCGGCGCGGCCGTGTTCCCGGGCGCGCTCACCGGCGGGCAGGTCCTCGGTCTCGGGGACATCGACCTGCCGCACAGTTACACGGGCATCGCGGACGTGGCCCGGGGCCTCGCGATCCTCGGAGAGCGTCCGGAGGGCGACGGGCGTGTCTGGCACCTGCCGACCGCGCCCGCCGTCAGCACACGCGAGATCCTCACCATGATCGAAAAGCGGGTGGGCCGGGCCCTGGACGTCATGATCATGGCGGAGCTCCGCCCCTTCGGGCCGTTCGACGAGCAGTTCGTCGCCGAGTACGCGGAGATGTTCTACCAGCACATCGAGCCCCAGATCGTGGACTCCTCCGCCTTCGAGCGGACCTTCGGCGCGACGCCGACACCGCTCACCGAGACGGTCGACGCCACGGTGGCCTGGTACGGCGAATGGCTCGCGCAGCAGTGAGGCGGAGGAGGCGCCGCCGCCGGGATGTCACATCCCCGGCGGCCCGATCCGTCGCACTGTCATGGCGACCAACGACACGATCCACCAGAACCAGAGCATCCTCCTCGCGGGCGCGACCGGCGTCCTCGGGCGACACATCGCCCACGCGCTGACCGAGGCCGGCCACAAGGTCACCGGACTCGGCCGCGGACCGGCGGCCGGCCTCCGCGCCGACCTCATGGACCGCGACGCGCTGCTCCGAGCCGTCGACGGACACCGCTTCGACACGGTGATCCACGCCGCGACCGCCCTGCGCAAGGCCCCCATGCGCCACCGCGACATGCACGCCACCAACGCCTTGCGCACCAAGGGCACCGCCCACCTCGTCGAGGCCGCGCGGACGGTCGGCGCCCGCCGCTTCGTGACCGAGTCGATGGTCTTCGGATACGGCTACGGCGACCACGGCGACCACGCGCTCACCGAGGACGGTCTCTTCGGCCCGCACGGCACCACGCCCGAACTGGAAGGGCACCTCGCGGCCATGCGCACCAAGGAACAACTCACCTTCGAAAGCCCGGGGTTGGAGGGCATCGCACTCCGCTTCGGCCTGTTCTACGGCCCCGGTGGCACCGACGCCCTCCTGCCCCTGCTCCGCAGGCGGCAGCTGCCCGTGCCCGACGACCACGGCCGGGTCCTGCCCTGGGTGGAACTCACCGACGCGGCACGGGCGGTGGTGGCCGCCGTCGAACGCGGCCGGCCCGGCCAGGCGTACAACATCGCCGACCGCACACCGCTCGGCTTCCGGGCCCATGTGCTGTGCGTGGCCGAGGAGTTCGGGCCGCCGAAGCCGATGACCGTACCACTGTGGCTGATGAAGCCGATGTCGTACGCGCACACGGTGATGTCGACGACCCTGCGCGTCTCCACGGCGAAGGCGGAACGGGAACTGGGGTGGACGCCGGCGTATCCGTCGACCCGGGACGGACTCGCGGCGATGAGGGACGCGAGGGGCACCGCTCGGTGAACGGTCTGCAGCGCCACGGCTTGCTGAGCGGCCGGCAGTGCCACGGCTCGGTGAGCGGCCTACAGGTCGAGCTGGTACTCCACCGCCCGATGTGTCGGTAGGTAACCCAGCGCCTCGTTGACCGCGCGCATCGGCGCGTTGCTGTCCGCCGTGTCGGTGCACAGCCCGGCGAGTTCCGGGTGCCGGGCCCGGGCCCGGAGGATCGAGACGGCCTTCATCCGGCGGGCGAGGCCGTGGCCGCGATGCTCAGGGAGCACCGCCGTGCCGTAGTGCTGACCGTCGCCCCGGCCGTCCCCGGGGACGACCAGCTCGGAGAACCCGACCACCGAGCCGTCGGACTCGTCCAGGGCGGCGACGGTGTGCAGCAGGTCCCCGCGCTTCGCGACCGCCTCGGCGACCGCGATCACTCGTTCCACGTCCCAGGCGACCGTGCCGTGGTCGGTGCCCTCCATCGGCATGTCGTCCATGGCGCGCCGCGCGTCGGCGTAGGACCGCGCCCGCTCGGGCGGGACGGTGCCGTTCCACTCCGTCAACCGGTAGCCCGGGCAGGGGAGTTGGGCTAGTTTCTCGATCGCCGCGAGGTCGGCGTCGGCCAGCGGCAGGCGGGCGTACGTCAGTCCCAGTACCCGGCGAAAACCCCGCGCCGCCAGGAACAGATCGGCGGGGGAGCCCCGCTCGGCCTGCGCGAGCACTGACCGCCGCTCTTCCTGGCGCGCCGCCGTCACGGCGGCCTCCAGCAGCCGCGTGCCGACACCATGCCGCCGCTCCGCGCCGTGCACCGCGATGTCCACCTCGGCGAGATGCTCCTGGCCCGCCCTCGTGAACAGCCGGAGGAACGCGGGGCCGAGGGGGACCCCCTCGGCCCCGGAGGCCAGCCAGGCCAGACGGCGGCTGGAGGCGCCGGCCTCGGGATCGGTGAGCGGGGTGATGCGCGGGGTCAACGGGGACTCCGTCACGGTCGATTCGGGCGCGAGCGGCCGAAGCTAACCGTCGTGACGCGCCGTCCGCAACGGAATTCCCGGGCGGGGGCGGGGGCGGGGGCGGGTGCGCGGGGCGCCGAGTGCGGTTCGGGTGCGGTTTCGATGCGATCTGCGGCGCCCGGGCAGCGTCGCTCGGCGCGCGAGAGGTGCACGAAGCCGACGAGGCGCGCCCTGCCTGTGCAGGACGCGCCTCGCCTCACACACGGCGCCCGGCCCTCTGCGCGCGCTGTATCCCTCCATGCCCGTCGCCTTGCCCCGGGCGTACGCCGCCTGCCACCCGCCGCCGCTCGCACGCCTCAGCGGCGACGTGCCTTCGACCGGTCCAGCGCGGTCACTCCGAGCGCGGCGAGGCCGATCTGGATGAGCCACTCGACCCAGTCCACGCCCTTGGTGTCGGCCACGCCGAACGCGCCGGCGATCGCGGAACCGATCAGCGCGGCGATGATGCCGACGAGAATGGTCCACAGGATCCCGATGCGCTGGCGCCCGGGGACCACGAGCCGGCCCAGGACACCGATGACGATGCCGATCACGATGGCACTGATGATGCCGTCGACTTCCATCTCCGCCCCTTTTCGTCAAGACCCACGCACTTTTGTCAAGACCCCCGCACCAGTGCGTGTGCCCCCGGGAACCGCGGACAGTCCGGTCCCGTTTCACCCTCTGGCCAAGGCGTAGCACCATCGGAGTCGAACGGTGACAGGGAGGCGGTCGGGGTGGAGGAGACGTTCCTCGAAGGCGGTGCCGTCAGCGAGGTCGTGCGGATCGGCGCGACCGTGCGGCGTACGCCCTCGCCACGGTCGGACTACGTGCGGGAACTGCTCGCGCTGTTCGAGCGGCGGGCGTGGCCGGGTGCGCCGCGCTTCCTGGGGAGGGACCAGCAGGGCCGCGAGATGTTCGGCTACATCGAGGGACGGTCGGCCCTGTCCCCCGGGGACCGGGCCGCCGCCCGCACCGACGCGAGCCTGGTCCGAGTCGCCCGGCTCGTCCGCGCCTTCCACGACCTGACACACGGCACGCCGTCGGCCGGCGGCCGGGACGTCGTGTGCCACAACGACCTCGCCCCGAAGAACACCGTGTACGCCGTGGACGGCGACGACTGGCGGCCGCTGGCCTTTGTCGACTGGGATCTCGCGGCTCCGGGTGAGCGCGTCCACGACGTCGCCCACCTGTGCTGGCAGTACCTGGACCTGGGTCCGCGGGTGAGCGACGTGCCGGAGGCGGTGCGCCGGATCCGTCTCGTGTGCGACGCCTACGGACTCGACGAGCGGGGCGACCTCGTCGACACGGTCCTGTGGTGGCAGGACCGATGCCGGCGGGGCATCGACGCCGGCGCGGACCGCGGGGAGCCGGCCATGGTCGCCCTGCGCGAGGCCGGCGCCGTCGACGAGGTGCGCGAGGCCTGGGCGTGGGTCACCGAGCACCGTCGCGAGCTGGGCGCCCCGCTGGGCTGACGTCGGCGCCGTGCGCGCCCTGAGCGGGCGTGCGAGGGCCGGTCCGCACGGGCGCGGACCGGCCTGGGGGCATCTGTCCTTCGCGCGGGCGCCTACGCCCTCGGGGCGCTCCTCGCCGCCGTGGCGATGCACATCAGCCCCAGGATCACAGCGAGGGCACCGATGATGATGTTGTTCCAGACGACCCCGGCGTCCGGGCTGTCGCCGACGATCCACGGCGAGACGATCATCCACACGCCCAGCGCGCACATGGCCCAGCTCAGGCCGTACATGCGCTCGGGGGTCTGGGTGAACCCGAGGGCCAGCAGACCGATCGCTATGCCCACGATCAGGTTGTGGGTCACCAGGTCGGGCTGGCTCGTCGTGTAGTGGAGTATCCAGGGGGATACGGCGCAGTACAGACCGAGCAGGAACACCGGTCCGTCCACGAGCGCCACATCGCGACCGCCGAGCATGCGGGCGTAGCGTTCCCGCATTTCAGGAGCATCAGGGTGGGTGGTGATGTCACCTCGGGTGGGCGAGACGTTGGCCATGACGCGTCTCCTTCGACTTGCTGGCCTGACCGCGTCTGGTGCGGGTGCGGTGAACGCCGCGTTGGTTCATTCTGCTCTTATTTTTCCTTTATGTGTAGAGGTGGGCGGTACGCCGTCAAGGAGGGCCCGGCCTGCCGGTGTGCCGCCTCCTCACTCGTGTCCACGGGCTTGCCTGAAGCGGGCCAGCCCGTCGGACAGGTCGATGATCGGGTCCGGATAGTCGATCGCCGCCCGGTCCGGGCCCCGGAGTTTCCAGGGCTCGTGCACCGACGGCCCGGAGAGAGCCGAGAGTTCGGGCACCCAGCGCCGCACGTACGCCCCGTCGGGGTCGTGGCGCCTTGCCTGGGCCGTCGGGTTGAGGACCCGGTGGGGGCGGGTGTCCGTGCCGGTCCCGGCCACCCACTGCCAGTTGAGCTGGTTGTTGGCGACGTCGCCGTCGACCAGCAGGTCGAGGAAGTGCCGGGCGCCGACGCGCCAGTCGACGTAGAGCGTCTTCGTCAGGAAGGAGGCGGTCAGCAGACGTGCGCGGTTGTGCATCCAGCCCTCGTGGCGCAGCTGGCGCATCGCCGCGTCGATCACCGGGTAGCCGGTGCGGCCCTCCTTCCAGGCCTCGATGTCCTCGCGGGCCGTGCGTTCGGACCGCCAACGGTCGTGCTTGGTGCGGTAGTCGGCGGTGGCGACGCCCGGCCGCGCCGCGAGGAGCTGCCGGTGGAAGTCGCGCCAGGCCAGCTGCCGTACGAAGGCCTCCGCGCCGGGGCCGCCCGTCCGGCGCGCCCGGTGGACCAGCTCGACGGGGGAGAGAGTGCCGAAGTGCAGGTGCGGCGACAGGCGCGAGGTGGCGTCACCGGCGAGGTCGTCGTGCCGGTCCTCGTACGCGGCGACACCGTCACGCAGCCACGCCGACAGGCGTTTCCTGCCCTCCTGCTCGCCGCCCCGGGCCAGCCCCCGCGACACCCCGGAGAGGCCGCCGGAGGTGGGGAGGTCCTCGGATCCGATGCCGTCCGGCACCCGTACGGCAGACGGTGCCGTGAGAGTGCCGCGCAGGTGCCGGCCGGACCACCGGAGGAAGTACGGGGTGAAGACGGCGAAGTGGTCGGAGGACGCCGGGGTGACCGCACCCGGCGCGACGGCCGTGGTCACCGTGTCGTGGACGTGCAGCCGGCGCCCCTGCGCCTCCAGGGCGAGACGCAGACGTTCCTCGCGCCGGTGCGCGTAGGCGCTGACGTCGGCCGCCAGGTGCACCTCGTCGGCGTCCGCCTCGGCGGCCACCTTGCACACCTGGTCGACCAGGTCCCCGGAACGGACGACGAGCCGGCCGCCCCTCTCGCGCAGACCGGCGTCCAGCTCCCGCAGGCAGTCGGCCAGGAACGCCAGCCGGTTGGGGGCGGCGAAGCCGGCCCTGTCCACGGCCCGGTCACGGACGAACAGGGGCACCACCTGGCGGGCCCCGTCGCCTGCCGCCCGCAGGGGCGGATGGTCGTGCAGCCGCAGGTCGGCGGTGAACAGGACGATCGAGACGTTCATGACGCGTGCTCCGGGGACGAGGGGACGGTGCCGTGGTCTGCTTCCGAGGTGGCTGCCGTCGTGGATGCGGTGATCTGCTTTCGGGATGGCCGCCGTCGTGGATGTGGTGACCCGCTTCTGGGGTGACCCCCGTCGTGGAAGCGGTGCTCAGTGAGCGGGCGTCCGGCCAGGCGCGGGTGTGAGCTGGGCGCGGGCCGCGGCCTTCGCGATGTTGCGCGCCATGCCGCCGAACACCAGGGCGTGGAAGGGGGAGACACTCCACCAGTAGGCGTGCCCCAGCAGTCCGCGAGGGTGGAACAGGGCGCGCTGGCGGTAGCGCGTACGGCCCTCGTGGTGGGCCGTGCCGCCGCGCGCGGGGTCGGTCCCGTGCTCCTCCTCGCCCTCCGTCTCGACGTACATCTCCAGCCAGGCCAGACCGGGCAGCCGCATCTCCGCCCGCAGCCGCAGGAGCCGCCCCGGCTCGATCTCCTCGACACGCCAGAAGTCCAGCGAGTCGCCCGCCCGCAGCCGGGCCGCGTCCCGGCGTCCCCGGCGCAGACCGACCCCGCCGAACAGCCGGTCCAGCCGGCCCCGCATCGCCCAGGCGAGCGGGAACGAGTACCAGCCGTTGTCCCCGCCGATCCCCTCGATCACCCGCCACAGAGCCTCGCGGGAGGCGTCCACCGGCAGCTCCCGGTGGTCCGTGTACAGGCTGCCGCCGGCCCAGTCGGGGTCGGTGGGCAGCGGATCGCTCGGGGCGCCGGGAACGGAGGCGGAGGACCAGCGGGTGGCCACCTGGGCGTCCCGGACGCGCTGCAGCGCCAGCCGGACGGCCTCGTCGAAGCCGAGGGGGTGGCCGGGCGGATCGGGAACGTACCGGGCGATGTCGTGTTCGTGGCACACCACCTCGTGACGCAGCGACTCGGTGAGCGGCCGCGCGATCGCCGCGGGGACGGGCGTCACCAGCCCGACCCAGTGGCTGGAGAGGCCGGGGGTGAGAACGGGGACGGGGACGATGACGCGGCGCGGAAGCCCGGCGACGGCGGCGTATCCGCTCATCATGTCCCGGTAGGTCAGGATGTCCGGCCCGCCGATGTCGAAGGTCCGGTTCACGTCGTCCGGCATGCGTGCGCTGCCGACGAGCGCGCGCAGCACGTCCCGTACCGCCACGGGCTGGATCCGGGTGCGCACCCAGCTCGGCGTGACCATCACCGGCAGCCGCTCGGTGAGGTAGCGCAGCATCTCGAAGGAGGCCGACCCGGAGCCGATGACCACCGCGGCTCGCAGCACGGTCGTCGCAACGCCCGAGTCCAGCAGGACGCGGCCCACCTCGGCGCGGGAACGCAGGTGCGGCGACAGTTCCCGCTCGGGCACGCCCGCGGGCGTGAGGCCACCGAGGTAGACGATGCGCCGCACCCCGGCGGCGCGCGCCCGTTCGCCGAAGATGCGTGCCGCTTCGCGGTCGGTCTCCTCGAAGCGGTCGCCGGTGCCCAGGGCGTGCACCAGGTAGTAGGCGACGTCGGTGTCCCGCAGGGCCCCGGCGACGGACGCGGCGTCGGTGACGTCCCCGCGCACCACCTCCACGTCACCCGCCCAGGGGTGATCGCGCAGCTTTCCGGGGGAGCGGGCCAGACAGCGCACCCGATGCCCCTCGGCGAGCAGCTCCGGCACGAGCCGGCCGCCGATGTACCCCGTGGCGCCGGTGACCAGGCAGCGCAGTCCCGGTCCGGAATCGTCCGTGCTCATCACGCCTCGCTCCCTCGGTGTCGGTGTCCCCCCTCATCCCTTCCACCGAACCGGATCGGACGCGGCGATTTGCAGGGATTTCATCGGGAGTATCCGATGGGTTGCGCAGAGCGACACATGCCCGGGCCGTTCGCGGGCAGGCGAAACCGTACGAGAGAGGTCGTCCTTGAAGTCGAGAGTCGAGCTGGAGGTGGCTGCCGCTATGGGCGCGAAGGTGTTGGAGCGGTTTCCTGCGGGAGCTCCGCGCGGATCGTGGCCGGCGGAGGAGTACGCGGCGGCGCGCCGCGCCGCGGGCGAACCGGCGAAGGTCGTCATGGACCTGAAGTCCGACGCGTTCCTCGTGGTGGTGCCGGCGCACGAAGAGGACTGACGGAGGCCGTGTTCCGGGCCCTGACAGGAGCGGGCGGGCTCAGCGCTCGCTGAGCGTTCCGCCCAGCTCCCGCGCCCGGCGTACGAACACCTCGTGCAGGTCCTGCGCCGCCCGGGGCACCGATTCGGCCTTGCGGCGCTGGAGCATCAGCAGCACCCGGGTCGTGTCGCCCTCGATCGGCCGGTAGGTGATCGTGCCGAGCCGCTCCAGGGGATCCCCGGCCACGCTGAAGTCCGGCAGGACCGTCGCGCCGAGCCCTTCGGCGACCATCAGCTTGCCCATCTCGGCGCCGTCGGTGGAGTACGAGAAGGACGCGGCGCGGCCGTCCAGGAGCCGGTGGACGTAGCGGTGCATGACGTAGCCGGAGCGCATCGCGATCAGGGGTTCGGCGAGCAGTTCGTCCACCGTCACCGCGGCCCGCGAGGCGAGCGGGCTGTCGGGGCGCACGCACACGACCGGCCGGCCGTGCAGCAACGGCGTCGACTCGACGCCGGCGGGCACGTCGTCGCCGTCCAGGTGGTTGACCAGTCCGAGGTCGAACCCGCCCTCGGACAGGGCCCGGTGGATCTCCGTCTGCTGTGCGCCGACCACCTCGACCTGGGTGACCGGATGCGCCGCGCGGAAGTCGCGGACCACCGGGACGAGCAGCGGCACGGTAGCGGCGTTCACCGTGCCGACGCGCACCATACGGCTGATGCGGTGCTGCTCTCCCGCCGCCACCCGCAGCCGGTCCACCGCCTCCAGGACGTGGACGATGTACGGCAGCAGCTCCCGGCCCTCGGCGCTCATCGTCGCCCCGGACCGTTTGCGCTCCAGGAGGTCGACTCCCAGCTCCCGCTCCAGATTTCTGACGGTCTCGCTCAACCCGGGCTGCGACAGGCGCAGTTCCTCCGCCGCCCGGCGCAGGGAACCGAGCCGTGTCACCGCCGCTATGTATTCCAGCTGTTCGGTTCGCACTCCAGCAGAATGCGGGTGATTTCACGGGCCGTTCAAGGGTTTCCCTGTCACACGTTCGTGAAATCCAATGGTCCGCGATACGAGACCGGTCGGGTTTTCCTTGACGGCCGTCGCGGCCGACTGCGACGATCGACGGCATGAAGAAGCGACTGGACCTCACGCGGCGACGCCATGTCGACCTCGCGCGCGTCTCCAGCGCCTCCTGTTGCCGCGCGGCCTGATCCCTCCGATCCGCCGCCTCGTCTCTTTTCCACGCCGCACCCGCATCCGCGCCTGTCGTCGGACAGTCATGTGCCGCGTTTTCACCTCACCGCCTGAATTCGGCGATCACGCATCGGCGACAACGTATGCCTTTCGCATTCGGCGTGAGTGAGTCCTCCTTCCGCAACAGGAGTTCCGCATGCCCGCAGCGCCCCTTCAATTCGCCTACTGGGTCCCCAACGTCAGCGGCGGCCTCGTCACCAGCAAGATCGAGCAGCGCACCGACTGGGGATACGACTACAACCGCGACCTCGCCGTCCTCGCCGAGAACAACGGCTTCGACTACGCCCTCAGCCAGGTCCGCTACATGGCCAGCTACGGCGCCGAGTACCAGCACGAGTCGACCAGCTTCAGCCTCGCCCTGCTGCTCGCCACCGAGCGTCTGAAGGTCATCGCCGCCGTCCACCCCGGCCTGTGGCACCCCGGCGTCCTCGCCAAGCTCGGCGCCACCAACGACCACCTGTCCAAGGGCCGCTTCGCCGTCAACGTCGTCTCCGGCTGGTTCAAGGGCGAGTTCACCGCCCTCGGCGAGCCCTGGCTGGAGCACGACGAACGCTACCGCCGCTCAGAGGAGTTCATCCGCGCCCTGCGCCAGATCTGGACCGAGGACCACGCCGAACTCGCCGGTGACTTTTACCGGTTGCGTGACTTCTCCCTCAAGCCCAAGCCGCTCAACACCCCCGAGCGCCCGCACCCGGAGATCTTCCAGGGAGGCAACTCCACCGCCGCCCGCGCCATGGCCGGCCGCGTCTCCGACTGGTACTTCTCCAACGGCAAGGACTTCGACGGGGTCGTCGAACAGATCGAGGACGTACGCAGGTCGGCCGCCGAAGTCGGCCGCCGCGCACCCAAGTTCGGGCTCAACGGCTTCCTCATCGCCCGCGACACCGAGGCCGAGGCCCGCGACACCCTCCGGGAGATCGTCGCGAAGGCCGACACCGAGGCCGTCGAGGGCTTCGGTGCCGCCGTGAAGCAGGCGGGGCAGTCCGCCGCCGACGGCAAGGGCATGTGGCAGGACTCCGGCTTCGCTGATCTGGTGCAGTACAACGACGGATTCCGCACCGGGCTGATCGGCACCCCGGAGCAGATCGCCGAGCGCGTCGTCGCCTACAAGAAGCTCGGCGTCGACCTTCTCCTCCTGGGCTTCCTGCACTACCACGAGGAGGTCGAGTACTTCGGCCGCCGGGTGCTGCCCCTCGTCCGCGAGCTGGAGGCCCAACTCCCGGACACGGACCCCAAGTCCGTCCCCGCCCACGCCTGACCACCCCCACGGCTTCCGCACCGCACGGCGAAAGAGGTCACCCCAGCATGAGCACCGTCACGCCCACCGACTGGCACACGAGCCCCGCCCCGCAGAGCGCCGAGGATTGGATCGCCCGCGCCTCCGAGGTCGCCGCCGTCCTCGCCACCGACGCCGCCGCCCGCGACCGGGCCGGCGCCACCCCGTACGCCGAGGTCCAACTCCTCAAGGACTCCGGTCTGGTCACCCTGCTCGGTCCCACGGAGCACGGCGGCGCGGGCCAGGACTGGCCGACCGCCTACCGGGTGGTCCGCGAGGTGGCCAAGGCCGACGGCTCCATCGGCCAGCTCCTCGGCTACCACTACCTGTGGAACTGGGCGGCCCGCCTGGTCGGCACCCGCGAACAGTGGGAGCACGTGGAGGCCGAGGCCGCCCGGGGCCGCTGGTTCTTCGGCGGGGCCGTCAACCCCCGCGACAAGGACGTGACCGTCACCGAGGACGGCGACGACCTCGTCTTCACCGGCCGCAAGTCCTTCTCCACCGGCAGCAAGGTCTCCGACGTCACCGTCCTCGAAGGCGTCCTGGAAGGCACCGACAGCCACGTCTTCGCGATCGTGCCCTCCGACTCCGAGGGTCTGACCTTCCACGACGACTGGGACAACATCGGCCAGCGCCTCACCGAGAGCGGCGGCGTCACCCTCGACGGTGTGCGCACGCCGTGGTCCTCGGCGGCCGGCTACGTCGACAAGGTGTTCCGGCCGCGCACGTACAACACCCTCAACGTCCCCACCATCCAGCTGGTCTTCGTCAACTTCTACCTCGGCATCGCGGGCGGCGCGCTGGAGACGGCCGCCACCTACACCCGCACCAAGGCGCGGTCCTGGCTGCACGGCGGCCACGAGCGGGCGGTCGACGAGCCGTACGTCATCGACACCTACGGCGACCTCACCGCGAAGCTCTGGGCCGTCGAGGCCCTCGCCGACACCGTCGCCGCCGAGGGGCAGAGGCTGCACGACGACCCCGACGCGGTCACCGAACAGACCCGCGGCGACTTCGAGGTGCGGGTCGCCGCGGTCAAGGCCCGCGCCACCGACGTCGCCCTGGAGATCTCGAACCGCATCTTCGAGGTGACCGGCGCCCGCTCCACGGCCACCGCGCAAGGCCTCGACCGCTTCTGGCGCAACGTGCGCACCCACACCCTCCACGACCCCGTCGCCTACAAGCGGCGCGAGGTCGGCCGCTGGGTCCTCGAAGGCGAACTGCCCGAACCCACCTGGTACTCCTGACCACCACCGGGGGCGCCTCCCGCTCGGAGGCGCCCCTCCTCCCCGAAAGAGGACCCATGGCCACCGTCCTGTCCGTCTCCGGCAGCCCCTCCGCCTCCTCCCGCACGGCAAGGCTCCTGCGCCACCTCGACGGCCGCCTCGCCGCCCAGGGGCACCAGGTGATCCCGCTCGACGTCCGCACCATCCCGGCCGAGGCCCTGCTCGGCGCCGACTTCCGGCATCCCGCGATCGTCGAGGCGACCGAGCTCTTCGAGCGCGCCGACGGTCTCGTCATCGGCACCCCCGTCTACAAGGCGGCCTACTCCGGCGTCCTCAAGGCCCTTCTCGACCTGCTGCCGCAGTACGCCCTCGCCGGCAAGACCGTCCTTCCCCTCGCCACGGGCGGTTCGACCGCCCACGTGCTGGCCATCGACTACGCCCTGCGGCCGGTGCTGAGCTCCATGGGCGCGGGACACATCGTGCAGGGCTGGTTCACCCTCGACAAGGACATCACCGCCCACGAGGACGGCTCCCTCACCGTCGCCCCCGCCGCGCGTGAGGCCCTCACCCAGGTGCTCGACCAGTTCTCCACCGCCCTCGGCCGTACGCCCCTGCTGGCCGCGGCGGGCTGACCCATGACCGCGAAAGTCATCGCCGACGATCTGGAGGCCCTGACCGTCGCCCACGCCCTCGCCGACGAGTTCCGCGTCACCGCCTCCGAGCGGGACGCCGAACGCCGCCTGCCCCGGGAGGAACTGGACCGCCTCACCGCCTCCGGCCTCCTCGCGGTCACCGTGCCCGCCGAGCACGGGGGAGCGGACGTACGCCAGGAGACCCTCGCCGAGATGTTCCGGCTGCTCGCCTCGGCCGACGCGAGCCTCGCCCAGATCCCGCAGAGCCACTTCGTGTACGTCAATGTGCTCCGCCGTCAGGGCACGCCGGAGCAGCGGGAGTTCTTCTTCGGCGAGGTCCTCGCCGGGCGCCGCTTCGGCAACGCCCAGTCGGAGGCGGGCACCCGACACGTCCAGGACATCCGCACCCGTCTGGAACCCCGCCCCGACGGCTCGTACACGCTGACCGGCGTCAAGCACTACTCCACCGGCGCCCTCTTCGCCGACTGGATCCCGGTGCTCGCCCGCGCCGAGGACGACCACCTGCACGTGGCGTACGTACCCGGGGACGCACCGGGGCTCACGGTGATCGACGACTGGGAGGGCATGGGCCAGCGTACGACCGCCAGCGGCACGGTACGTCTGGAGGCGGTACCGGTGCCCGCCGACCGGGTCCTCCCGCACCACCTCACCTTTCAAGGACCCCAACTCCACGGGGCGGTCGCCCAGTTGCTGCACGCCGCCATCGACGCGGGCATCGCGGGCGGAGCTCTGGCCGAGGCCGCCGAGTTCGTCCGCACCAAGAGCCGCCCCTGGTTCGAGAGCGGCGTCGAGACGGCCGCCGAGGACCCGCTGCTGATCCAGCGGTTCGGTGAACTCGCCATCCAGGTACGTGCCTCCGAAGCACTTCTCCGGGAGGCCGCCCGTGCCGTCGAGTCGGCCCGCGCCGACCTCACCGACGACTCGGCGGCCGAGGCGTCCATCGCGGTCGCCGCGGCCAAGGCGCACGCCGCGCAGACCGCCGTGGAGGTCGGGAGCGCCGTGTTCGAGGTATCCGGCACCCGCTCCGCACTCGACTCCCTCAACCTGCACCGGCACTGGCGCGACGCGCGCACCCACACCCTGCACGACCCCGCCCGCTGGAAGGTCCAGCACATCGGCAGGTACGTCCTCACCGGCACGCGGCCGCCGCGCCACGGCCTCCTTTAAGAGATCTTCCGGAACGGAGACCCCCGTGTCCCTCACCTTCCACTGGTTCCTCCCCACCAACGGGGACAGCCGCCATGTCGTCGGCGGCGGCCACGGCACCCCGGCCACCGCCTCCGGACGGGACCGGCCCCCGACGGTGGCCTACCTGAGCCAGATCGCCCGCGCCGCGGAGGATCTCGGTTTCGTGGGCGCGCTCACCCCGACCGGCGCCTGGTGCGAGGACGCGTGGCTGACGACCGCGATGGTCAGCCAGAACACGGAGCGCCTGAAGTTCCTGGTCGCCTTCCGCCCCGGCTTCGTCTCGCCGACGCTCGCCGCGCAGATGGCGTCCACCTTCCAGCGCCAGTCCGGCGGACGGCTCCTGCTCAACGTCGTCACCGGCGGCGAGAGCCACGAGCAGCGGGCCTACGGCGACTTCCTCGACAAGGACGACCGGTACCGACGTACCGGTGAATTCCTGCAGATCGTAAGGGAGTTGTGGGAGGGCAAGACCGTCGATCTACGGGGTGAGCACCTCCAGGTCGAGGACGCGAAGCTGGCGCGGGTGCCGGACCCCGTCCCCGAGGTGTACTTCGGCGGGTCCTCGCCGATCGCCGGCGAGGTCGCCGCGAAGTACGTCGACGTCTACCTCACCTGGGGCGAACCGCCGGCCCAGGTCGCCGAGAAGATCGCCTGGATCAGGGGGCTCGCGGCGAAGGAAGGGCGGACGGTGCGGTTCGGTGTCCGGCTGCACGTCATCACCCGGGACACCTCCGAAGAGGCCTGGGCAAAGGCGCACCGGCTGCTCGACGGGTTCGACGCGGAGACGGTGAAGTCCGTCCAGGCCGGGCTGGCGCGCAGCGAGTCCCAGGGGCAGCAGCGGATGCTCGCTCTGCACGGCGGCAGCCGGGACGGACTGGAGATCCACCCCAATGTGTGGGCCGGTATCGGGCTGGTGCGCGGGGGTGCGGGGACCGCGCTGGTGGGCAGCCACGAGGAGGTCGCCGAGCGGATCAAGGAGTATGCGGCGCTCGGCATCGAGGAGTTCGTGCTGTCCGGGTATCCGCATCTGGAGGAGGCCTACTGGTTCGGCGAAGGGGTGTTGCCGAGGCTGGCCGCGCAGGGCGTGTGGCGCCATCCGTTCCGCACGGAGAGTGCCCCCTCGGCGCAGGTGCCCTTCGCGACCTGACGAAGGGCCGGCACGACCCCGCCGGCCGAATTCAGTGAATATTCAACTGGCCGCCGTTCGCGGGAATTTCCGGTCGTTTTCCCAAGTCGAACTATTCCCGAGCCGTCACTAGCATGGACGTATGAACGGCACACCTGAGTTCTACGTGGTAAGGGAGGGCGACACGCTCTCCGCAATCGCGGCCAGGCATCATGTGTCACTGGCCCAGATCCTGGAGTGGAATCCTCAGATCAAGAACAAGAACCTCATTCACCCCAACGACCGGGTTCGTGTGGTCGCGCCCAGCGGGGCGCACGGCGGAGGGCATGGCGGCGAGGACGAGCCCTTTCCGGGCAAGGACTTCTTCCGGCCGTCCGTGAGCAGCCCGATCATCGCGGCCATGGGCTGGCGCCTCATCGAGGAGGGGTGCTCGGCGTATCCCGACGAGCCCGATTTCCGGTGGAGCGAGGCGGACCGGCAGTCCTATGCCAAGTTCCAACGGAAACTGGGCTTCTCCGGCAGCGACGCCGACGGAATTCCGGGTCGGGTGTCGTGGGAGAGACTTCATGTGCCCGCCCTCCACATGAGCGAATAGCCCTCCCGGGCAACAAGGGAGACCGGCTGTGGCTAGTTCCGCGGCGGCCCGGGAAAGAACGTGGGCCCGTACGCGCCGGCGGCTCGGGGCCGGCCCGAGTCCCCGACCGCCGCGGTCGCCTTGGCGGGCACGAGCCAAGACCCGTCTCGCCTATCTCGAGGTGCAGTTGAGGCGCGAGCAGGCCAAGCCGCCCTCGGACGACCGCAAAGCCCTCATCGAGGGAACGGCAGTTCATCTCGGCAAGGCCTGCTCGGCGGCGGACGAGTCGTTCGGCTGGCGTCGGTTGTGGTCGTGTTCGACCGCCCAGGAAGGCGTCTGGTCGAACCTGCGCAGTGCCGAGGTGCTGCTGTTCCAGCTGGCGTCCGACGCGGAGGTCGCGGGCCGCGCCAGTGAGGTCATGGCGCTGGTCAAACGCCATCTGGACAAGGACGATCCGCAGCGGGTCAGCCTCGTCCAGCGGATCCGTCACATCGTCTCCGGTGAGATGACCTACACCGACCGTGAGTTGCTGACCCGGGCCCTGGACAGCGCGTACACCGCCCTGGACGCTGAACTGTCCAGGGTGAGGAGTCTGCGCAACATCCTCTGGGCGGCCACGTTCGTGGTGATGGCCGGTGTGGCGGGCCTCGCCGTCTACGGCTGGTTCTTCCCCCAGTCGCTCAGCCTGTGTTTCGCGCCCCGGCCCGGCCCCGTCGCTGCCGGCATGGACATCGTCTGCCCCAGCAAGGACTACAACAACGAGTCGGCAGGCAGCGTTCCCAGCAGTTTCGCCCAGTCGAGGGACATCCTCACCGTCGAGATCGCCGGGCTGGCCGGTGCGGCGTTCACCGTCATCGCGTCACTGCGCCGCATCCGGGGAACCAGCGCCCCCTACATGCTCCCCCTGGCGTCGGCGGTCCTGAAATTCCCGACCGGCGCCCTGTCCGCCTTCCTCGGGGTACTGCTGATCAGGGGCGCCTTCGTCCCCGGTCTCAGCGACCTGGACAGCAGAGCGCAGGTCCTCGCCTGGGCAGCGGCCTTCGGCGCCGCGCAGCACCTGGTGACCCGACTGGTGGACGACCGCGCGCAGCTGACGCTGTCGGAGGTGGGCAGACCCACCGACTCGGTCGTCGATCCGGAGAACGCCGCCGTCATGGAGGGCAGCGTGCACGAGGAGGCCTGGACGAACGGACCACCGACCGCCCGGGACGGGGGCGGTGAAGGAGCCCACGGCAGCCTGGTCGAGGAAGCGCCGGTGGAACAACCGGAAGGGCCGGCCGGGCCGCGCCCGGCCACGCGGTGAACCGGGCCTGTGGCCGACCGGCATCAGCTGGTCAGCGCGGTGAGATGAGCCGTGCGTGACTCCCGCGTCTGGCCCTGCACCAACAGGAACAGCGCCTCCCGGGCCAGGCGTTGGGCCCGGTTCGTCAGCAGCATCGAGCGGCCTCCCGCGCTCACCACGGCTGCCGTGGTGGCCGCCTGCAAGACCTCGTACGCCTGTGTCCTGAGCGCGAGTCGTTCCGCGACGCGCTCATGGGGTGCCGCGTCCGCGACCAGGGCGTAGGCACGGCCGCGCACTTCGCTCAGCCGGGCGCGCAGGGGGGCCGCCGTCTCCTCGTCGAGGAAGGGCAGGGCCGCCTCCGCGACGCCGAAGACCGCCGGGTTGGCGTTCAGCGTCTTGAGACGGTCCGTCGCCGCCCAGCGGTCGTACGGGGTGCGCAGGGCCACCGCCTCCTCCGGCAGCCACAGGCCGTCGAGCTCCAGCGACACCGTGCGGGACGCGGTGAGGGCCGCCAGCCGCATCGGCTCCGATGCCCGCAGGCCGGGCTGTTCCCTCGCCTCCGTGAAGGCGAACAGGGCCTCGTCCGTGTCGGTCACTCCGGCGAGCAGCATGACGTCGTTCAGACCCCACCCCGTGTACCAGGGCACCGAACCGTCGAACCGCCAGCCGCCCCGGTCCCGGCTGACGCGCACGGGGGTCCGCGGGTAGGCCCGCAGATGGGCGTACGCCACCCCGGACAGCAGCTCGCCGCTCGCCAGCCGGGCCAGCAGGCGCTCGCGCACCGGGCCCTCGCTCTTCGTGAGGGTCAGGACCGGCGTGTGGTGCTGCGTCTGCACGAACCAGGTCGAGCAGCACGCCCCGGCCAGAATCTCCGCCGTTTCGCGCACCACCGCAGCGGACGCCGCGGCCCCGCCGTACTCCCGCGGCGCGTTCAGGCCGAGCAGGCCCGAGCTCCTGATCTCGGCGAGATGGCTTGCGGGCACCTGAGTCTGGTCGACCTGTTCGGCGTGCGGGGCGAGGAGGTCGTCCGCGAGACGGCGGGCCCGGACGACGAGGGGGTGCGGTGCGGTCATGGACAAGATTCTTTCCGGTTTCACGGTGTGGACTGTCGATCCGGGGGACTGCCGTTCGTGTAGGAGGTGAGAGAGCGGCACGAAGCCAAGGAGGACGTCATGAAGCACTATCTGCTCAGTGTGGTCCAGCCGGCCGGCGGTGAGCCGCCCCCGCCCGACGAGCTGTCCGAGATCATGCGCCGCGTTCAGGCGTACAACGACGAGCTGCGCGCCGCCGGGGCCTGGGTCTTCGCCGGCGGGCTGCACGGACCGGAGACGGCCACGATGCTGCGGCCGAAGGACGGCGACGTGCTGGTCACCGACGGGCCGTACGCCGAGGGCAAGGAGTACCTCGGCGGGCTGTGCCTGATCAGGGCCGCCGACCTGGACGAGGCCCTGGAGTGGGGCAGGAAGGCCGCCCTGGCCACCACCCTCCCCATCGAGGTGCGCCCCTTCACGGACACCCACTGACCGATGCCGGACACCACGGACGTCGAGGCGGTCTTCCGCGCGGAGTACGGCCGTGCCGTCGCCGTCCTCGTCCGCCTCCTCGGCGACATCGACCTCGCCGAGGAAGCCGTCCAGGACGCGTTCACCGCGGCCGTACGGCGCTGGCCGGAGACCGGCGTGCCGCCCAGCCCGGCCGGGTGGATCATCACCACGGCCCGGAACCGGGCCGTCGACCGGCTGCGTCGCGAGTCCACCCGGGACGCCCGGCAGGCCGAGGCGGCCCGGCTGAACGCCCCCGACCCGCCCGCGCAGGAGGGCCCCGTGCGTGACGACCGGCTCCGCCTGATCTTCACCTGCTGCCACCCCGCGCTCGCCCCGCAGGCACGGGTCGCGCTGACCCTGCGCCTCCTCGGCGGACTCACCACCGCCCAGATCGCCCGCGCCTTCCTCGTCCCCGAGCCGACCATGGCGCAGCGCCTGGTCCGCGCCAAGGCGAAGATCCGCGACGCCCGGATCCCGTACCGCGTGCCCCGGGACGCGGACCTTCCGGACCGGCTCAAGGGGGTCCTCGCCGTCATCTACCTGATCTTCAACGAGGGGTACGACGGTCCGGCCGAACTGTGCGCGGAAGCCGTACGCCTGGGACGCCTCCTGAGCGAACTCATGCCGGACGAGCCCGAGGCCACCGGGCTGCTCGCGCTGATGCTCCTCGTCGAGTCCCGCCGGGCGGCGCGGCAGGACGGCGACGGGGTGCTGGTGCCGTTGCCCGAGCAGGACCGCGAGCGCTGGGACCGTGACCTGATCACCGAGGGACAGTCGCTCGTACGTCGTTGTCTGCGCCGGAACCGGCCCGGGCCGTATCAGATCCAGGCCGCCATCCAGGCCGTCCACAGCGACGCGCCGACCGCCGACGCCACCGACTGGGGGCAGATCCGTCAGCTGTACGACCAGCTGACGGCGGTGGCGCCCGGTCCCGTGGTGGCCCTCAACCGGGCGGTCGCGCTGGCCGAGGTGGAGGGTCCGGGGCCGGCCCTCGCTCTGGTGGACGCCCTCGGCCTGGAGCGGTACCACGTCTTCCACGCCGTACGGGCGGACCTGCTGCGGCGCCTCGGCCGAGCCGCCGAGGCCGCCGACGCGTACGCGACCGCCGCCGCCCTGACCGAGAACCCGGCCCAACGCGCCTACCTCGACCGCGCCCGACGGACCCTGCACCACGCCTAGCCGGGGCTGCTCACAGGGGGGCCGCCCCCGCCGCCCCTTCCCGTTCCCGTCCCTGGGGGCTGCCGCTCCCCGACCCCCGCTTCGGCCTGAACGGCCTCGTCCTCAAACGCCGGACGGGCTGAAATCAGCCCCTCCGGCGGTTGAGGAGCGGGGTCTGGGGCGGAGCCCCAGAACGTCGGGAAAGGGAAGGGGCGGCGGGGGCGAGGATCCCGTCACACGCTCAGCGCCTCCCGCACGGACCGCTCGGCATCCTGGCCGCCCTCGCCGGAGGAGGTGACCCGCCCGGCCTCCAGGACGTAGTACCGCTGTGCCGCCCGCATCGCGAAGCCGACATGCTGCTCGACCAGGAGCACCGACAGCCCGCCGCGGGCGGCCAGGGCGAGGATCGTGTCCTCGATCTCGGCGACGACCGTCGGCTGGATGCCCTCGGTCGGCTCGTCCAGGAGCAGGATCCGGGGTTCCGTCACCAGGGCGCGGGCGATGGCGAGTTGCTGCCGCTGCCCGCCCGACAGCAGGCCCGCCCGGCGGTGGGACAGCGCCCGCAGCGCCGGGAACAGGTCCAGGGCTTCGCCGATCGCGGCCTTGCCGCGTCTGCGGCCGTCCGCGACGAGCTGGAGGTTCTCCGCGGTGGTCAGGTGCGGGAACGCCTGCTGGCCCTGTGGGACGTACGCCATGCCGCGCGCCACCCGCTCGTGCGGCTTGCGGCGGGTGATGTCCTCGCCGTCGAGGCGGACGGTGCCGCTGCTCGGCGTGAGCAGTCCGACGGCGGCCCGCAGCAGGGTGCTCTTGCCGGCACCGTTGTGTCCGAGCACCGCGGCCACCCCGTCCTTCGGCACCTCGACGGTGACCCCGTGCAGGACGCTGCTGCGGTGGTAGCCGACCCGGACGTCTTCGATCTGCAGCATCACGCCTCCTGTACGACAGCGGTGTCCGACGCGTCCTCGGCGGCTGACGCGTCCGCCGCGTGCCCGAGGTACACCTCCTGCACCTTCGGATCCGCCTGGACCTCGGCCACCGCGCCCTCACTGAGCACCTTGCCGGCGTGCAGCACACTGACGCTGCGCGCGAAGGACCGCATGAAGTCCATGTCGTGCTCGATGACGACCACGGTCCGTTCCTCGCTGATCCGCTGGAGCAGTTCGCCGGTCGCCTGGCGCTCGTCGTGGCTCATGCCGGCGACCGGCTCGTCGAGCAGCAGCAGCCGTACGTCCTGCACGAGCAGCATGCCGATCTCCAGCCACTGCTTCTGGCCGTGCGCGAGCGTCCCGGCCAGGGAGTCGGCGAGCTCGGTGAGCCCGACCGTCTCCAGCGCCCTGGCGACCGGCTCGGGAACGTCCTTGCGGCGCCGCAGCATGGTCCACATGCTCCGGCCGGCGCCCGCCGCGATGTCCAGGTTCTGCAGGACCGTCAACTCCTCGAAGACGGTGGCCGTCTGGAAGGTACGGCCGATCCCGGACCGCGCGATCCTGTGCACGCTCCGCCCGAGCAGCTCCTGCTCGCCGAAGCGCACCGAACCCGTCGCCCTCACCAGGCCGGTGACCGCGTCGACCAGGGTGGTCTTGCCCGCGCCGTTCGGCCCGATGAGGAAGCGCAGGTCGCCGGGGCGGACGTCGAGGTCCACCCCGTCGACCGCGGTGAACCCGTCGAAGGACACCCGCAGTTGCCGTATCTCGAGACCCGAGAGCTCACTCATGCCGCTTCTCCCACCGGTACGACGGGCGCCTTCTGCTCCGGCGCCTCGGGGGCCCGGCGGCGGCGTACGTACACCGCCAGTGAGGCCAGACCGCCGGGCAGGAACGCCAGGGCGACGATGAACAACAGGCCCTGGAAGTACGTCCAGGCCGCCGGGAACTCCTCCGACAGGGCCGTCTTGACCCAGGCGACCGCGACCGCGCCGAGCACCGCGCCGGCCAGGCTCGCCCGGCCGCCGACGGCGGCGCCGATGACGAACTCGATGGACGGCACGATGCCGATCAGCGCGGGCGAGATGATGCCGACCGCCGGCACGAACAGCGCGCCCGCGAGACCGGCCATGCCCGCCGCGACGACGTACGCGACCAGTTTGACGTTCGCCGGGTCGTAGCCGAGGAACCGCACCCGCTCCTCGGAGTCCCTCACGGCGACCAGGAGTTCGCCGTAGCGGCTCTGGATCAGCTGACGTGCCAGGGCGATCAGGAGCAACAGGACGGCGGCGATGACGAAGTACACCATCCGCTGGTTGACCGGGTCGTCGAGGGAGTAGCCGAAGAAGCCCTGGATGTCGGTGAGTCCGTTGGTGCCGCCGGTGGTGGCCTGCTGGCCGATCAGCCAGATCGCGAACGCGGCGGCGAGGGCCTGGCTGAGGATCGCGAAGTAGGCGCCCTTGACCCGGCGCCGGAAGACGAACAGGCCGAGCAGCGCGGCGACCGCCATCGGCAGCAGTACGGTCGCGGCGATCGCGAACAGCGGGTTCGCGAACGGCCGCCACCACCAGGGGAGTTCGGTGGCGGTGCCGTACAGCTGCATGAAGTCGGGGAGGTTGCCGGAACCGGCGTCGGCGATCTTCAGGTGCATCGCCATGGCGTAGCCGCCGAGCCCGAAGAACACGCCCTGACCGAGCGTCAGCAGGCCGCCGCGGCCCCAGGCCAGGCAGATGCCGACGGCGACGATCGCGGTGCACAGGTACTTGGCGAGCAGTCCGAGCCGGAAGTCGGACAGCACGAGCGGGGCGACGGCGAACAGCGCGACGGCGGCCGACGCGAAGCCTGCCGCGGCCCGTGCGGAACGGCCTTTCAGCAGGTTCATACGAGACTCCTCGTGCGCAGCGTGTACAGCCCCTGGGGCCGCCACTGGAGGAACGCGACGATGGCGACGAGCACCAGGACCTTGGCGACGCTGACGGTGGTGGAGTACTCCAGGACCGACTGCAGCGCACCCAGCACGAAGGCGACGATGACCGTGCCCTTGAGCTGCCCGATGCCGCCGACCACGATCACCAGGAAGGCGTCGATGATGATGTTGGTGCCCATCGTCGGCCCGATCGGTCCGACCAGCGTCAGCGCCACCCCGGCGACCCCCGCGAGTCCGGACCCGAGGAAGAACGCCGTGCGGTCGACGCGGCTCGTGGAGATGCCCGACACCTCGGCGAGGTCCCGGTTCTGGACGACGGCCCGCACCCGGCGGCCCAGGGGCGTCAGCCGCAGCGTCAGCGACAGTGCGACGACCGCCGCGACGGCCAGACTCAGGATGAACAGCCGGCTGTTGGCGAAGGTGAGCGGGTCGTCGCCGCCGATCACGGTGATGTTCCCGGTGAGCCAGTTTGGCGCCCGGGTCTGCACATTCGGGGCGCCGAAAACGTCCCGGGCGAGTTGCTGGAGCATCAGCGAGACGCCCCAGGTGACGAGAAGTGTGTCAAGTGGCCGCAGATACAGACGTCGTATCAGCAGCCATTCGAGGAGTGCGCCCAGGGCGCCCGAGACGAGAAAGGCGACGGGAAGTGCGACGAGAAGGGATATTCCCGCGCTGGAAATGGACTTCTGGAGGACGTACGTGGTGTAGGCGCCGGCCATGATGAACTCGCCGTGGGCCATGTTGATGACGTTCATCTGGCCGAAGGTGAGGGAGAGACCGAGCGCGATGAGCAGCAGGACGGCACCGATGCTGATGCCGGTGAAGGTCTGACCGAGAATCACGGTCATGCGGCGGCTCCCGGGAGGGGGTGCGGGCGGGCGCGGGGGCCCCGGCGAGCGAGGCCCCCGTGCGACGAGCGGTCAGGACAGGCTGGAGGCCCAGGAGTAGCCCTTGAGGTACGGGTCCGGCTTGATGGGCTTGCCGGAGTCCCACACCTGCTCGATCAGACCGTCGCTGCCGATCTTGCCGATCCGGGCGGTCTTGTAGATGTGCTGCGAGGCGCCGTCCACGGTGACCTTGCCCTCGGGGGCGTCGAAGGTGATGCCGTCGGAGGCGGCCTTCACCTTCTCCGGGTCGAAGGACTTCGCCTTCTCGACCATCGCCTTCCACAGGTAGACCGAGGTGTACGCGGCCTCCATCGGGTCACTGGTCGGCTTGTCCGCTCCGTACTTGGCCTTGTACGCCTTCACGAACGTGGTGTTCGCGGCGCCCGGAGTGGTCTGGTAGTAGTTCCAGGCCGTCAACTGGCCTTCCAGGTACTGCGTTCCGATCGACTTGACCTCCTCCTCGGCGATCGACACCGAGACGACCGGCATGGTCGCGGCGCTCAGGCCGGCCGACTTGTACTCCTTGAAGAAGGCCACGTTCGAGTCGCCGTTGAGGGTGTTGAAGACGGCGTCCGCCTTCGACGCCTTCACCTTGTTGGCGATCGTGCTGAACTCCGTGGAGCCCAGCGGCGCGTAGTCCTCGCCGAGGATCGTCATGCCGTTGGCCTTCGCGTACGCCTTGATCTCCTTGTTGGCGGTCCGCGGGAAGACGTAGTCGCTGCCGACCAGGTAGAGCTTCTTCCTGCCCTGGCTCTTGAGGTAGTCGAGGGCCGGGATGATCTGCTGGTTCGTCGTGGCGCCCGTGTAGAAGATGTACGGCGACTCCTCCAGGCCCTCGTACTGCACGGGGTAGAAGAGCAGCGACTTGTTCTTCTCGAACACCGGCTTGACGGCCTTGCGGCTGGCGGAGGTCCAGCAGCCGAAGGTGGCCGCGACGCTGTCCTCCTTGATCAGCTTGGTGGCCTTCTCGGCGAAGGTCGGCCAGTCGGAGGCGCCGTCCTCGCTGATCGGCTTGATCTTCTTGCCGAGCACGCCGCCGTTGGCGTTGATCTCCGAGATGGCGAGCAGCAGCGAGTTGCGTACGGTCACCTCGCTGATCGCCATCGTGCCGGAGAGCGAGTTGAGCAGTCCGACCTTGACCGTGTCGCCGCTGGTGTCGATCTTCGCGGCCTTGTCGGACGAGCCTGCCGCGTCGGTCTTCGCGCCGCACGCGGAGAGGGCGACGACGGCTGCGAGCGACGCGGCAGCGGCCAGAAGCCGGCGCCGGTGAATGCTGGGAACGCTGGACAAAAGAACCTCCTTGTCCCCTGGAGGACACCTGAAAGGGAAGAAAAGAACAGCCCTTCAGGCGCGGTGGTGGCGCGAACGCCCAGCTTTCCCCTGTTGGTGTACCGGCTGGTTCCCTGAAGTGCGGTCCACAGCCTCAAGTCAGCCTGTTTCCGACGCGTTTCGCGGTACTTACCCGGCTGTATCTTCCGACTCTCCACGGGAAACGAAACGGGAAACAAAAAAACCCCGGGCCGAACTCCTCACCGGAATTCACACGACGCCCGAGGCATTCTATTTACTTCCTGCGTGAAGTATCCAGGCGGGGTGGGTACATGTCAAGGGCGGCTTGGGTCGAGGTCCAGCTGGGCCAGCACGTCGAAGTCCACCCCGTCCGCCCGGGCGAGGTAGATCCGCTGCCGTACATGACTGCCCCGCAGCCGCAGCAGCCCTCGCGGCCCCTCGTACGACACCGACTCGGCCGCCCTGCCGATCGCCGTTACGTCCAGGGTCCGCGCGCGGGCGATGAGCGCCGCGAGCAACAGGACGCCTTCGTAGCAGGATTCGCCGAGACTGCCCGCGGCCGGCGCCTCGACGCCGAACCGTCCCGCGTACTGCCCGTGGAAGTCGAGGGTGTCCTGGTTCGCCAGCGAGGCGAAGAACCCGGCGGTGCTGTAGAGGTCCGCCGTGGCCGTGGGGCCGCTGGCCATCAGCATGTTCTCGTCCATGAGCGTGCTCAGCCTCAGGCAGCGCTGGTCGAGCCCGGCGGCGGCGAACGCCCGGTTGAAGCGCACGGCGTCACTGCCCACCAGGAGCATCAGGACGGCATCCGCCTCCGACTCCTCGATGCGGCGCAGCACCGCGTCGAACTCGTGGGTGCCGAGCGGGAGATAGGCCTGGCCGCAGATGCCGCCCCCGGACCTGTGCGCGTAGGCGCGGGCGGCCCGGGCGGTGCGGCGCGGCCACACGTAGTCGTTGCCGACCACGAACCAGCGGCGCACCCCGCGCTCGCCCGCCAGCAGCCGGATCGCGGGGCGAAGCTGGTCGTCGGGTGTCTCGCTGGTCAGGAAGACGCCCGAGGTGTGCTCGCCGCCCTCGTACAGCGCGGTGTAGACGTACGGCACGCGGTGCGCGATCCGCGGCGCCAGCGCCTGCCGTACCGAGGAGATGTGCCAGCCGGTGACGCCCTGGACGACGCCCAGTCGCACCAGCGCCTCGACGCGGTCGGCGATCTCGCCCGGTTCGGCGCCGCCGTCGACGGGCAGCAGCCGCAGCTCCTTGCCGAGCACCCCGCCCGCCTGGTTGACCTCCTCCATGGCGAGGCGCGCGCACAGCTCGCAGGTCGGTCCGAAGATCCCTGCCGCGCCCTGCATCGGGAACACGAGCGCCACGCTGATCGTGGAGTCGTCGACTGTGAACCAGTCGAGCGGGTGGGGATCGAGCTCGAACATGTGGTCATGATTCCGGGTCGGCCCGGTGAACTCCAGTGCGTCTCGTGGACCGGTCGGTGCGGCGGGGCGGGGGAGTGGCGGGCAGGTGCGAGGAGGGGACGGCCCTTTACGCAGGCGGCACTTGTACGATGTCCGCACCCCGGGACCGAGGAGAAGGATGCCCACCCCACCTCCGCGCCAGCCCCAGGATCTGATGCGGTTGTTGACGCGGGCCGAACGACTGGCCGCGCGGAGGCTTCAGACCGTCCTCGACGAGGACGGCTGCTCGCTCGATTCCTGGCGGGTGCTCGCCCTGCTCGCCGACGGCGAGGGTCACTACATGACGGCGGTCGCCGAAGCGGTGTTCCTGCCGCCGCCGACGCTCACCAAACTGATCGACCACCTCGTCGACCAGAACCTCGTCCACCGGAGGGTGGACCCCCTGGACCGCCGTCGCATACTCGCCCACCTCACCCCGCGCGGCCTGACCTACTGGCGGCGCGTCAGCCGTGAGGTCCGCGAGCGCTGGCCGGTCCTGAACGAGGGCGACGACGAGCTGCTGCGCGCCCTGCTGGAGCGGCTCGTCGACACGCTCGAAGGGGCGTCGGCGGAGTCCTCCGGCTGATCACGGACTGTTGGGAAAAGATCACGTACGGTGCTTTCCGTGTACCCGGAATCATTTCTGTAGTTTAATGGTTGGCATATACATCTGATATCTGAACGCCCATGACAGACCAGCGAGGCACCGTGAACCAGCCCACCCCCGAGCAGCCCGCCGACATCGTGGCCCGCCTGCGCGCCACCTTCCGCACCGGCCGCACCAAGCCGGTCGAGTGGCGTACCGCCCAACTGCGCCGTCTGCGCGAGATGCTCACGGAGAACGGCGCCGACCTGGCCGCCGCCCTCCACGCCGACCTGGGCAAGAGTGTCACCGAGGCCCACCGCACCGAGATCGACTTCACCGTCCGCGAGATCGACCACACCCTGGAGCACCTCGCCGACTGGCTGCGCCCCGAACCGGCGCCGGTCCCCGCCCACCTCGGCGCCGACGCCACGGCCTGGACGCAGTACGACCCCCTCGGTGTCGTCCTCGTCATCGCCCCCTGGAACTATCCCGCCCAGCTCCTGCTCGCCCCGGTGGTCGGGGCCCTGGCCTCCGGCAACGCGGTGGTCGCCAAGCCGAGCGAAATGGCCCCCGCCACCTCCGCCGTGCTGGCCCGGCTGCTGCCCGCCTACCTCGACACCGACGCGGTCGCCGTGGTCGAGGGCGGTGTTCCCGAGACCACGGCCCTGCTCGCCGAGCGCTTCGACCACGTCTTCTACACCGGCAACGGCACGGTCGGCCGCATCGTGATGCGCGCCGCCGCCGAACACCTCACCCCGGTCACCCTCGAACTCGGCGGCAAGTCCCCGGCGTTCGTCGACCGTGGCACGGACCTCGACGTCGTCGCCGACCGGCTGGTCCGCGGCAAGTTCCTCAACGCCGGCCAGACCTGCGTCGCCCCCGACTACGTCCTGACCGACCCGGCCACCGCCGCCGCCCTGGAGCCGGCGCTCGCCAGAGCCGTCGAGGCCCTGTACGGCGGTGACCCGGCGGCCTCCGGCGAGTACGGCCGCATCGTCAACGAACGGCACTTCGACCGTCTGTCGGGCCTGCTCGCCTCGGGCCGCGTGGTCGTCGGCGGCGCCGGCGACCGTACGACGAAGTACCTCGCCCCGACCGTCCTCGCGGACGTCGACCCCAAGTCGCCCGTGATGCGGGAGGAGATCTTCGGTCCGATCCTGCCGATCGTCACGGTCCCCGGCCTCGACGAGGCGATCGACTTCATCAACGACCGCGACAAGCCCCTGGCGCTGTACGTCTTCTCGGAGGCGGACGAGACGCGGCGCCGGATCGCCGAGGAGACCTCCTCCGGCGGCCTTGGGTACGGCCTGCCGCTCGCCCATCTCACGGTCTCCGACCTGCCGTTCGGCGGCGTCGGGGAAAGCGGCATGGGCAACTACCACGGCCGCTACTCGATCGAGACGTTCAGCCACCGCAAGGCGGTGCTGCGCAAGCCGTTGCGCTGACGCGATCACGCTGACACGAGTGAACTGGTCTACACCCTTGACTGGTACATACCAAAGCGGTTGAGTGTGGCTCCACACCCCCCACCACGGCCGCCCCCACGCCGTGGCCGGCCAGGCCGGCACGTGCGCACAAGGGTCCGCCTCGCGCTGCCCTTGTCAGGGAGCGGCCGTGCTCCGCAGAGGAGTTGACCTCGTGTCGAGACGCCGCATCGCCGCAGTCGTGACCGCACTCGTCCTCGGAAGCACCGTGCCGGCCTTCCTGCCCGCCACCAGCGCGTCCGCCGCCGCCTGCTCCAGCTACCCGAGCTGGGTGGCCGGACGGGCGTACGCCGCCGGCGACATCGTCCGCTACACCGACGGCAAGGCCTACGTCGCCGAACACGCCAACCCGGGCTACGACCCGACGATCAGCACCTGGTACTGGGAGCCCTACGCCTGTGACAACGGTCCCGGCACGCCCGTCGGCACCTTCGTGGTCAGCGAGGCGCAGTTCAACCAGATGTTCCCGGGCCGGAATTCCTTCTATTCCTACAGCGGCCTCAAGGCGGCCCTCAGCGCCTACCCCGGCTTCGCCAACACCGGCGGCGACACGGTGAAGAAGCAGGAGGCCGCGGCCTTCCTCGCCAACGTCAGCCACGAGACCGGCGGGCTCGTGCACGTCGTCGAGCAGAACACCGCCAACTACCCGCACTACTGCGACTGGAGCCGGCCGTACGGCTGTCCGGCGGGGCAGGCGGCGTACTACGGCCGAGGTCCGATCCAGCTCAGCTGGAACTTCAACTACAAGGCCGCGGGCGACGCGCTCGGCATCGACCTCCTCGGCAACCCCTGGCTGGTGCAGAACGACGCGGCCGTCGCCTGGAAGACCGCCCTGTGGTACTGGAACACCCAGAGCGGCCCCGGCACCATGACCCCGCACAACGCCATGGTCAACGGCGCAGGCTTCGGCCAGACGATCCGCAGCATCAACGGCTCCCTGGAGTGCGACGGCAAGAACCCGGCGCAGGTGCAGAGCAGGGTGACCAAGTACCAGCAGTTCTCCCAGATCCTCGGGGTCTCGCCGGGCGCCAACCTGTACTGCTGAGGCGCTGTACAGGAGTTCGCAAAGTGCGTGCGGCGGGAAAACGCCCGTATGCCAGACTCCGCCGATGACCTCCGAAACGATCACCGCGGACGCCGCGGGCACCTGGAAACTCGGCGACCTCACCGTCAACCGCGTCGGTCTCGGCGCGATGCGGTTGACGGGCAGCGCGGCCTTCCACCACGGGACCCCCAGTGACCGGGGGCGCTCGATCGCCGTTCTGCGCAGGGCGGTCGAGCTCGGTGTGAACCACATCGACACGGCCGCCTTCTACTTCTCCGCCCTGCGCTCCGCCAACGAACTCATCAACAGCGCGCTGTCGCCGTACGCCGACGACCTGGTCGTCGTCACCAAGGTCGGCCCGTACCGCGACTACTCGGGGCAGTGGGGGACCTCGGCCCGCCCCGACGAGCTGCGCGGACACGTCGAGGAGAACCTGCGCCAGCTCGGCCGCGACCACCTCGACGTCGTCAACCTCCGCCGCATGCGGCAGGACTCGATCGCCGAGCACTTCGGGGCCCTCGCCGAACTGCGCGAGGCGGGCCTGATCCGGCACCTCGGCATCTCCGACGTCGAGCCCCGGCACCTCGCCGAGGCGCAGGCCATCGCGCCCGTGGTGTGCGTGCAGAACCGGTTCGGGCTCGACCACCGCGACCCCGCCACCGACGAACTCCTGGGCCTCTGCGGAGAACAGGGCATCGCCTTCGTGCCGTTCTACGCCGTCGCCGGTGAGGCAGGGCCGCAGGGCGCCACCACCGCCCACGACGAGGAGGTCCTCGCGGTCGCTCGGGCCCACGGCGTCAGCCCCGCCCAGGTAAGGATCGCCTGGACGCTGCACCAGGGCCCGCACGTCCTGTCCATCCCGGGCACCGGCAACCCGGACCACCTCGCCGAGAACGTGGCCGCGGGCGCCGTCCGCCTCACCGACGAAGAGGTGGCCGCGCTCAACGGGCTTCACCAGAAGGTGGGTTGAAACAGGCCGCACCCCAAGGCCGGTCGAGGGACGTGGACGCGGTTGTCAGGTGCGGCTCGCTCCCGCCTCAGACCACCCACACCCCGTCGCGCATCAGGTACCGCCCGCGCAGCTCGTGCTCCCCGTGCCAGGCCTGCACGGCGCGCGGCCGGACCCTGAAGAACGCGTACGACGCGCTGTCCTGCCGCGGATCCCAGCCCGTCTTGGTCATGAACGCGCCGACCGCCGAGTCCGGAGCGTCCGGCCCCTCGAACGTCCGCACCTCACCGTCGAGGAGCACGACGTCCTGGGTGTCCCCGAACGCCAGCCGGGCCCGGCCGCCGTCGCGCAGATTGCGGCCCGTGGGACTGGTCAGCCGCGTGCACATCCACACGTCGTCCCCGTCCCACACGAACCACAGGGGCACCAGGCAGGGCAGCCCGTCGGCGTCGGCCGTGGCCACCCAGACGTCCAACTCCCCTTCCAGACGGGCCAGTACGTCACGCTTGCGCTGCTCGGCGGGGCGGGCCGGCTCGGTGATCTTCATGAAGGGGACGCTACCCGCCAGGCGCCGGTGCGACAGTGTGAAGGCCCGCATCCACCACGGAAAGTGAGTCCGCGGCATGGCCGTCATCCACCACACCACCCTGAAGCCGACCAAGCTCGAACTGCTCACCGCCTGGCTGCCCACCCGCTCCTGGTACTCCACAGGGCCGGGCGAACCGGAACTGGCGAGGGCCGGCGGGTTCCGGCTGGACGATCCGGCCGGCGAGGTCGGCATGGAGTTCATGGTCGTCACGGACACCTCCAGTGGCCGGCCGGTCACCTACCTGGTGCCGCTGACCTATCGCGGTGCACCGCTGGACGGGGCGGAGCACGCCCTCGTCGGCACCATGGAGCACGGTGTGCTGGGACGCCGCTGGGCCTACGACGGCTGCCACGACCCGGTGCTGGTGGCCGAGTTGCTCGCCCTGATCGAGGGCCGCGCGCAGGCCCAGGCCCAGAGCGTCAACGACACCCCCGACCGGGACGTCACCCGCTCCTACGTGGCCGAGGCGGCCGCCCCTTCCGCCGCTCTCACGGTCACCGACGACCAGGAGGGCACCCACCTGTCCCTCCCGCAGGGCGCGTCGCTCCACCTGCACAGGATCCTGCGCCCCGCCCCGGACGGCGTTTCCCTCCTGCCGCAGGGTGCGATCGGCCACGTCGCCGCCCCGTGGAACGCACCGGACGGCACACGCGCCCAGGGGCTCGTCGCGGTCCTGCGCCCCGGTGCGGGGAGCTAGGGCCTGTCGTCACATTCCCGCCTGCCCCGCGACGCCGTGCACGCTCCCCCACTGCGTCGAGGGCGTAGGAAGTGCCCCCACTCGCCGCACCGGGCGCAGGCCCACGTACAACCGGTACGAGGGCCTGCCCCCGGCACGCCGAGAGCACGCACCTGACGCCGCAGGCCCGCCCTCCGGGCGGACGACGGGAATGTGATGACAGGCCCTAGGAGTGCCCTAGGAGCGGTTCAGCCCAGCTGCTCGTGCAGGAAGGGCACGGTGCTCTGCCAGGCGCGGGCGGCGGACTCGGGGTGGTGGACCGGGCGGCCGTCGTTGAAGAAGGCGTGGCCGGCCGGGTAGCGGCGGAAGTCGGGGGTGATCCCCGACTCCCGTCGAATGGCGTCGGCCAGCGCGTCGACCGTCTCGGCGGGGATGCTCTCGTCGAGTTCGCCGAAGTGGCCCAGGATCTGCGCCTTGAGCCCCGTGAAGTCGGGCATCTCCCCCTGGATGACGCCGTAGAACGGCACGGCGGCGCTCACCCGCGGGTCGGCCGCGGCCAGGTACAGCACGAAGCCGCCGCCCATGCAGAAGCCGACCGCACCGACGGTGTCCGAGGTGACCTCGGGCAGTGACAGCAGGTGGTCGACGGCGCCGGACAGCAGCTCGACACCGCGCGGGACGGGGAGGGCCTGCATCATCCGCAGGGCCTCCTGGGTCTCGTGGGCCACGTTGCCGCCGTAGAGGTCGGGGGCGAGGGCGACGAAACCCTCCCGTGCGAGCCGGTCGGCCACGTCGGCGATGTGGTCGGTCAGGCCCCACCACTCCTGGATGACGATGACGCCCGGTCCGCGCCCGGCGGGCGGCAGCGCCAGATAGCCGTGCGCGGTGGTCCCGCCACTGGAAAACGTGACGTTCTGACGGGCGGGGGCACCGGTCGACTTCGGCAGTTCGGTCATGGCACTCGACTCCTGTACGGCAGTACTGGCGGGGGCATGCCCCGAAGGTGATCTCCACCCTGTCACGCGGGCGAGGCCTCTTGCGCGTGCCCCTCCGGGCTGACCGGCGCACGTGAATGGGCTGACCGGCGCACGTGAACCGGCTGACTGGCACACATGGCGTTTTACGTATAACCTCTCCCGTCAATCACCCGTCCCGAAAGGTCCCGATGAGACGCATCGCCCTGGTCACCCTCGTCGTCGACGACTACGACGAGGCGATCCGCTTCTACACCGAGGCCCTCGGTTTCCGGCTCGTCGAGGACACCCCGCGCCCCGACGGCTCCCGCTGGGTCGTCGTTCGGCCGAGCGCGCGGGAGTCGGGCTCCGATCTGCTGCTGGCCCGCGCGAAGGGCGAGTCGCAGCAGAGCCGGGTGGGCGACCAGACCGGCGGGCGCGTCGGCTTCTTCCTGCACACCGACGACTTCGCCCGCGACCACGCCCGCATGCTCGCCGCGGGAGTGACCTTCCTGGAGGAGCCGCGCCACGAGCCGTACGGCTCGGTCGCCGTCTTCCAGGACCTGTATGGAAACCGCTGGGACCTGCTCCAGCCGGCCACCGACCTCCAGCCCGCCACCGACTGAGAACCACTGCCGAGGAACACGCACATGACCGCGCCCCGCATCGACACCGAAACCCTCCGCCGGCTGCCCAAGGCCGTGCTGCACGACCACCTCGACGGCGGTCTGCGCCCCGCCACCGTGGTGGAGCTCGCGGACGCGGTCGGCCACACCCTGCCGACCACCGACCCCGACGCCCTCGCCGCCTGGTACTTCGAGGCCGCCAACTCCGGTGACCTGGTCCGCTACATAGCCACCTTCGAGCACACCCTCGCCGTGATGCAGTCCCGCGAGGGCCTGCTGCGCACGGCCGAGGAATACGTCCTCGACCTGGCCGCGGACGGGGTCGTCTACGCCGAGGTGCGCTACGCCCCCGAGTTGATGGTCAACGGCGGGCTGGCCCTGCCCGAGGTCGTCGAGTCCGTCCAGGAGGGTCTGGCCGCGGGCATGGCGAAGGCGGCGGCCTCGGGCACCGCGGTGCGGGTCGGCACGCTGCTGTGCGGCATGCGGATGTTCGACCGCACCAAGGAGACCGCCGACCTGGCCGTCGCCTTCCGCGACGCGGGCGTCGTCGGCTTCGACATCGCGGGCGCCGAGGACGGCTTCCCGCCCGCCGACCACCTGGCCGCCTTCGAGCACCTGCGTCGCGAGAACGTGCCCTTCACCATCCACGCCGGCGAGGCGCACGGCCTGCCCAGCATCCACCAGGCCCTGCAGGTGTGCGGCGCCCAGCGCATCGGCCACGGCGTCCGCATCACCGACGACATCGTGGACGGCAAGCTCGGCCGGCTGGCCGGCTGGGTGCGCGACCGCCGCATCGCCCTGGAGATGTGCCCGACGTCCAACCTCCAGACCGGCGCGGCCACCTCGATCGCCGAACACCCGATCACCGAGCTGAAGGACCTGGGCTTCCGCGTCACCCTCAACACCGACAACCGGCTGGTGTCGGGCACGACGATGACCCGGGAGATGTCCCTGCTGGTCGAGGAGGCCGGCTGGACGGTCGAGGACCTGCGCACGGTCACGGTGAACGCCCTGAAGAGCGCGTTCGTGCCGTTCGACGAGCGCCGAGCCCTGATCGAGGACGTCGTCCTGCCGGGCTACGCGTCCGCGCTCTGAAGCAGCCCGCGAACGTAGGCGGCCTGTCCGACGTGCTGGAGATCGTCGGACAGGACGCTGACCAGCCGTACGGCCAGGGTGACCGGCGGATCCCAGCGCTCGTCCACGACGCGCTCGAAGTCCTTGGCGGTCAGTCCGCGCACGTACGTGAGGGTCTGTTCGTGCACGGCGTCGTAGTAGCCGGTCAGCAGGTCGCCGGAGTCGACCCGCACCTTGGCGACCTTCGTCGAGCTGTGCCCGTAGCCGGTGTCCCGGCGCGGGAGGTCGAGTCCGAAGCGTTTCTCCCAGCCCTGTGACAACCAGACCTGGTCGAGCCCGGAGGCGTCGGCCACATGGTCGTCCTGCACCCGGGTGAGGTGCCAGACCAGCCACGCGACGGAGTTCGCGTCGGTGGCGGGACGGGCGCCCAGGTCGTCAGGGCCGAGGCCCTCGACCGCGGCATGGACTTCTTCCTGGATGCGGCCGTACGCGTCGATGAGGATGTCCTTGGCATGCATACGCTCCACCATCGCGCATCCGCGACCGTCACGCGCCCTCTGTCTCCAGAAGGGTCATCAGCGCCCGCGCCGCCGGGCTGGCCGCCTCCGGGGGCGGCAGCAGCGCGACCGTCTCGTACGCCGCCTCGTCGGTGCCCTTCAGCGGGAGGGCGGTCAGTGCCTCCCGCTTGCGCCGGAAATGCCGCGGCACGACGGCGATGCCCAGGTTCTCGTCCACCAGGTCGAGCAGGCTGTGCACGTCGTTCACCTCCAGGGAGACAGTCCGCCGTACGCCGGCGGCGGCGAACGCGGCGTCGGTGATGCGGCGCGGCCCCCAGTCGGGGTGGAAGTCGACGAAGACCTCGCCGCCGATCTCGTCCGGTGTCACCGCCGCGCCGCCGGTCGCGAGCCGGTGGCTGGGATGGCACAGCACGGTCATCGGCTCACTGGTCAGCGGTACGGAACGCAGCTGGTCGGAGTCGGCCTGGGTACGGACCGCGAACGCCAGGTCGAGCCGGCCCGCGGCGACCTCCTCGGCGAGAGCGCCCGCGCCCGCCTGCCGCAGCCGGATCTCCACGTCCGGATGGAGCCGCCGGAACGCGGCCAGCAGCCTCGCCACGTGCACGCCCGCGATGCACTGCTCGGTGCCCAGCGCCAGCGTGCCGCGCAGCACGCCCTGCACGGCGGCGACGGCCTCGTGCGCCGAACGCACCTGTGCCAGGATCCGTTCGGCCTCACCGAGCAGTGCCCGCCCGGCCTCGGTGAGCGTCACCCGACGGGTGGTGCGGACGAACAGGGGGGTCTGCAGCTCCCGCTCCAGGACGCGGATGGAGGCGGACAGGCCGGACTGGGACACCAGCAGGCGTTCGGCGGCCCGGGTGAAATGCTGGTCCTCGGCGACCGCCACGAAGTGCTGAAGATGGCGCAGTTCCATGATTGAGAAGCTTATCCGCTGAATTCCATCGGATTCTCCTGTTGGACCACTGCCCCCAGGTCGCGAAAGAGTGGGAACCGGTTCTCAGGGAACCTGGTTCCACCGTGTCAACCCTTCTGGAGTCGCGTTGTACACCGCACACCCCGACCGCTACGCGGACATGCCCTACCGGCGCACCGGACGCAGCGGCCTGAAGCTGCCCGCGCTGTCGCTCGGCCTGTGGCACAACTTCGGCCCGGACCGCTCGGTGGAGACGCAGCGCGCCATCCTGCGCCGCGCATTCGATCTCGGCATCACCCACTTCGACCTGGCCAACAACTACGGCCCGCCCCCCGGCGCCGCCGAGTCCGCCTTCGGCGAGGCCCTGAAGGACGACTTCGCGCCGTACCGCGACGAACTGGTGATCTCCACCAAGGCCGGCTACCTGATGTGGCCCGGCCCGTACGGCGAGTGGGGTTCGCGCAAGTACGTCCTGTCCTCGCTCGACCAGAGCCTGAAGCGGATGGGCCTCGACTACGTCGACATCTTCTACTCACACCGCCCGGACCCGGAGACTCCGCTCGAGGAGACGATGGGCGCCCTGCACTCGGCGGTCCAGCAGGGCAAGGCGCTCTACGTCGGCATCTCCAACTACTCCGCGGAGCAGACCCGGCAGGCCGCCCGCATCCTGGGCGAGCTGGGCACCCCCCTGCTCATCCACCAGCCGCGCTACTCGATGCTCGACCGTCGCCCCGAGGACGAGGGCCTGCTCGACGCGCTGGACGAGCTCCAGGTCGGCTCCATCGTCTTCTCCCCGCTGGAGCAGGGCCTGCTCACCGGCCGCTACCTCGACGGCATCCCCGAGGGCTCGCGGGCGGCCAGTGACAGCCCCTTCCTGAACTCGGACGCGGTGACCGAGGACCTGGTGGGCCGGCTGCGCGACCTCGACGACATCGCCAAGTCCCGTGGGCAGAGCCTGGCCCAGCTGGCGCTGGCCTGGGTGCTGCGCGGCGGCCGGGTGACCTCCGCCCTCGTCGGTGCGAGCAGCGCACGGCAGCTGGAGGACAGTGTCGGCGCCCTCGGCAACCTGGACTTCGACGCCGACGAGCTGGCCCGCATCGACGCGGTGATCAAGCCGTAATCCGCTCCTCCAGCCGCACGGTCACGGTGTCGCCCTCCTCCTTCCCGATCGCCTTGCGCACCTCTGCCTTCACAGGCAGCTTGTGGGTGCCGTCGCCCAGGGCCATGAAGGAACTGCGGAAGGGGTGCCCGTCGATCGTGCCGCGCACCTTGACCAGTCCCCGGGTGCCGAAGAAGGCGACGGAGCCGGGCCAGACGAGATAGGTCCAGCCGCCCTCCTGCGGGCTTTTGCGCAGGACGGCGGTGAACTCGGCGTCCAGTTCCGCGGTCGTATCCATGGTGTCTCTCCGCTCCCGGTGGTTCTTTCCCCAAGAGACCGCCGGGAGCGCGCAAACTCATCGCTGGACCGGTCGTCAGGCTCCGGCGGGTATCCGGTCCAGGAAGCCCAGCACGCTGCTGATCCGCCCGTCCGTGTCCAGGGTGATCACGTCGGAGCCGGCCACGGGTGCCGAGCCGTCGCTCTCGCTCACCAGCTCCCAGGAGAAGCGCGCCGTGTCGTGGTGGCCGTCCACCGCGCCGGTGAGCCGGAAGGCGAAGCCGGGGAACTGCACGTGGGTCGCCGCGATGACGGCCGCGATCTGTTCGTGGCCGTCGACATCGCTGAACGGGTCGGTGTAGGTGCCGTCCGCGGCCCAGGCGGCCGCGACCGCCTTGACCCGGGCCTCGGTCTCCCGGGCGTTCCAGGCCTCGAAATAGCGGGCGACGGCACTCTCGTAGCGATCGGTGTTCGCGGGCATGGCGATCAGCCTCCATCGAGGTCGTTCCTGCTGGTCGGAACCGGGGTCCGGGTGCCGGCGACCCGGTACCGCAACCATGCCCCGAGCGCTGCGGCTGGTCGATTACCCCGCAGGTAATGACGACATCGGCATGTACTCGCCATTTTTCGGCCATGGCGGGTGGTGAATATGCCAGGAGACTGGCCAAAAAGTCGTGGTGACAGTGTTTCAGTAGTGAACATACTCGACTGTTAGGGCCTCACATCCAGCGAAGCCCCAGTCACGCACAGCACATGAGCCGCAGGGAAAGCGAGGCCCGGCCGACAGGCTAGCGAAGCAGCGGGGGAGTGGATCGTGCACGACGAATTCCTGTGCCATGTCACGGGGTACGGCACTTGCGGCGGCCGACGCATCGGCGTGCCTCTCGGAACCTACCGGGCTCCCACCCTCGCGCTCGCCCTGTGGTGGCTGCGCGACCGCGCCGCCTGGATCGCCGACCGCCTCGACCCCCAGCCGGAGGCCGACCACTTACCGGCCGGCGCGCTCGTCCCGGTCGCCGCGACGGTGCCCGACGTGCCCGCCGTGCTCCGGACCTGGTGCGGAGATCCGGCCCAACAGGAGTGGGTGGCCGACGAGTTGGCCGCGGGGCGGCTGGTGCGGATCGCCGCCAGCGACGACACCACCGAATACGAGCTGCTGGCGGAGTCCGTGGACGCCCTGCGCATGCAGCGCACCGCCTCCCTGCTGTTCACGCCCGTGGCCTGAACGGCGACGCCGGGCGCAGACCGGTACTAATCGGTAGAATTGCCCATATGGCGGAGCGGCCGATGGCACCCACGGCGCCCGAACTCGTGGTGGAGACCGACACCGGCTCCACGGTGATGAGTCCGGGCCACGACTACCACGTCGGCCGCGATCCCCTGTGCGACATCGTCATCGACGATGCCCGGGTCTCCTGGCACCACGCGGTGCTGCGACCCGAGGACGGCCACTGGACCCTCGAGGACGAGAACAGCACCAACGGCACCTACGCCGACGGCCGCCGTGTCCACGAGTGGGGCGTCGGCCCCGGCAGCGTCATCCGCTTCGGCAGCCCGGCTGACGGCCCGTGCGCCGTCCTCGCCGGCCTCCCGCCCCCCGCACCGGAACGCCCCTCCGCGGTCCAGATGCCCGCCCTGACCGGCACCTTCCGGCAGCCCACCACCGTACGGCCGCTGCCCACCCGCACCGTCCGCATCGGCCGCGCCGAGGACAACGACCTGGTCATCGACGACCTCGGCGTCTCCCGCCGGCACGCCGAGCTGCGCGCCCTGCCGGACGGGACGTACGAGATCGCCGACCTCGGCAGCCACAACGGCACCTTCCTCAACGGTCTGGCCGTCACCCGCGCCCTCATCGGCCCCGGCGACATCGTCGGCATCGGCCACTCGGCGTTCAGCCTGGTCGGCGACCAGCTGCAGGAGTACGTCGACACCGGCGAGGTCTCCCTGGACGTGCAGGACCTCACGGTCGCCGTCGACCGCGGCCGCAAGACCCTGCTCGACCACGTGTCGTTCCCGGTGGGCGAGAAGTGCCTGCTCGCGGTCGTCGGCCCGAGCGGCGCCGGGAAGTCCACGCTCCTCAACGCCCTGACCGGACAGCGCCCCGCCGACCACGGCACCGTCCTGTACGACGGCCGCGACCTCTACCGCGACTACGCCGAACTGCGCCAGCGCATCGGCCTGGTCCCGCAGGACGACATCCTGCACGCCCAGCTCACCGTCCGCAGCGCCCTGTCCTACGCCGCCGAACTGCGCTTCCCGCAGGACACCGCCAAGGCCGAGCGCCGCGCCAGGGTCGACGAGGTCATCCGGGAACTCGGCCTGGAGGAGCGGGCACGGCAGCCCGTGCACAGCCTGTCCGGCGGCCAGCGCAAGCGGGTCAGCGTGGCCCTGGAGCTGCTGACCAAGCCGTCCCTGCTGTTCCTCGACGAACCGACCTCGGGACTGGACCCCGGCATGGACCGCTCGGTGATGCACATGCTGCGCGGTCTCGCCGACGACGGCCGCACGGTCATCGTCGTCACCCACAGCGTCCTCAGCCTCGACGTCTGCGACCGGCTCCTCGTCCTCGCGCCCGGTGGGAAGATCGCCTACTACGGCCCGCCCGAGGACGCCCTCGCCTACTTCGGCTTCACCCAGTGGCCGGAGGCCTTCGAGGCCTTCGAACGGGACCGCGAGCGCGACTGGGCGGGGGACTTCCACACCTCGCCGTCCCGCCGCCGGTACGTCCAGGACGCGACCGCCCAGCCCAGGCGGCCCCGCGAGGGCCCCGTCCTCATCACCCCCCCGGCCCGGCCCCGCAGCCGCGGCGCCCAGCTCGGCACCCTCGTGCGCCGGTACGCGGCCGCTCTCAGCGCCGACCGCACCTTCCTCGCCATCATGATCGCGCTGCCGTTCGTGATGGGCGCCATGGGCAGAGCCCTGGCCGGCAGCAAGCTGACCCAGGAAACGGCCATGAACGCCCTGCTGATCCTGTGCGTCGGCGGAGTCCTGACCGGCGCGGCCAACGCCGTGCGCGAACTCGTCAAGGAACGCGTGATCTACCAGCGCGAGCGAGCCGTGGGCCTGTCCAGATCCGCGTACCTGATGTCCAAGGTCGTCGTCCTCGGCACGATCACCGTCCTGCAGGCCGTGGTGCTGACCCTGGTCGCCCTGCTCGGCGTCGACCTCAACGCCCCTGGCGGCGAAGGCGTGTTGATGCCGCCCCTTGCCGAAATCACGGTCGCCGTCGCCCTGCTGGCGTTCACCGCGATGATGCTCGGCCTGCTGGTCTCCGCGATGGTGCGCAAGGAGGAGGTGACGATGCCACTGCTCGTGCTGCTCGCCATCGTCCAAGTGGTCTTCTGCGGCGCCCTGCTGAAACTGGACGGCGTGCCCGGCCTGGAACAACTGGCATGGCTGGTGCCCTCGCGGTGGGCGCTCGGCGCGATGGCCGGCACCGTCGGCCTGTCCCGGATCGTGCCCGGCGAGCTGACCGGCGATCCGCTGTTCGAGCACTCGGCCGGGGTGTGGCTGCTCAACCTGGCCATGCTGGTCGTCCTGTCGGCGGCCTTCGGGTTCCTCGTCTCCCGGCTGCTGCGCCGGCACGAACCCGCCGTGATGCGGAAGTAGGGGCGCGCGATGACGGCCCCCGGATTCCGGCCCACCCACGTCGTGCCCCAGAACGGCATGCCCGCCTGGGAGGCCCCCGACCCCGCCCGGCCCACCGTGCCCCTCGACGCGCTGCTGCCGGTCCAGCTCGTGGAGCGACGCGGCGACTGGGGGTACGTCCTGTGCGCCAACGGCTGGTCGGCCTGGGTCGACGGCCGCCACCTGGTCGCCGTACCCCAGGACCCACCGCTCGCCGACGGCCCGCTGGGCCACGCCGCCGACCCCCGCCCCCTGCTCACCCGCGCCGAACACGCCCTGGCCCGCTACCGGGCCGCGGTCGAGGAACTGGCGGCCGGCGCGCTGGAGGGGGAGGCCTTTCGCGTGCGGACGCGAGGACTGCGGCTCGGCGTCGTCGTGGACGGCGAGTCGATGTGGCTCTACGACGACGAAGGCGGGCGGTGGGCGTACGCGGACGGGGCCCGGCTCACCACCTACGCCACGGACGACGGGCCCCGCGCCGCCGCCGCGGATCCCGGGCACGCCCCGACCCAGGTCGTGACACCCGATGGCACATGAAGCGAGCCTCTTCTCAGGGCGGCCCTCCGAGCTGATCGGCAAGCAGGTCGCCGGCTACCGCATCGAGCACGAGATCGGCCGCGGCGGCATGGCCGTCGTCTACCGCGCCCGGGACCTGCGCCTGGACCGGACCGTCGCCCTCAAACTGCTCGCCCCCGAACTCGCCCGCAACGACACTTTCCGCCGCCGCTTCACCCACGAGTCCCACGTGGCCGCCGCGATCGACCACCCGAACATCGTGCCGGTCTTCGAGGCGGGCGAGACGGACGGCGTCCTGTACATCGCGATGCGCTACGTCCCCGGCAGCGACCTGCGCCACCTCCTGGACCGCGACGGACCCCTGCCGCTCGCGACCGCGATCCGGATCGCCGCCCAGGTCGGGTCCGCGCTGGACGCCGCCCACGAATACGGCCTGGTCCATCGCGACGTGAAGCCCGGCAACATCCTGGTGGCCCGCGGCACCGACAGTGACCACCCCGAGCACGTCTACCTCACCGACTTCGGCCTGACGAAGAAGTCCCTGTCCCTGACCGGCTTCACCACGGTCGGCCAGTTCGTCGGCACGCTCGACTACGTGGCCCCCGAGCAGATCTCCGGACGTCCCGTCGACGGCCGCTGCGACGTCTACGGCTTCGCCTGTGTCGTCTACGAGACCCTCGCGGGCCGCCCGCCCTTCCGCCGCGACGACGACATGGCCCTGCTGTGGGCCCACCAGTACGACGAACCGCCACCCCTGACCGAGTCCCGACCCGACCTCGCCCCCCACCTCGACACCGTCTTCGCCAAGGCCCTGGCCAAGACCCCCGACGACCGCTACGACTCCTGCCTCACCTTCGTCGCGGCCCTGCGCGGGGCCCCGGCGGGCGGCCACCCGCCGACCGAGGTCGACCGGGGTGTCGTGGAACCGGCGCGCGACCGGCCGAAACCGCCGCCACGCTGGGCCGAGGCGGTCTTCCGGCACCCGGGCCGTCAGCCCTGACCGAGCCCGCCCAGCGGCACCCGCCGCGCCACCACCTCACGCCGACGGATCCGCCACCCCTCGGCGGCCCGCACCACGGTGTCCTCATACGTCACCGACCCGCACGAACCGTCCGCCATGACGGCCAGCCCCTTGGAGCGCACATGCGCCCGGCCCTCGGCCGTCTCCTCGATCACCACGTTGGTGACGTGGTGCGCGACGGGGTTCGCCGCGCCCAGGGCCAGGGCCGCCTGCTTGAGGGCGGCGATCCCGGTGACCTGGCCCTGGCCGAAGTCGAACAGGTCGTAGACGACGTCCGGGGTGAAGAGCTCCGCCGCGCGGTCCAGGTCCCCGGCGTCCATCAGATGCCCGTGCAGTGCGATCAACTCGTTGATGGCCAGCCGGTCTTCGAGCGTGAGCGTCATGTCCTGACCCGGTCCTTCTTCTTCGACTGGCCGTACGCTCGCACACGCGACGTCAGGGTTTCCAGCCGTTTCCCGCCGCGCCCCGCCGTCGTACCGGTCTGGCCAGCAGTCCGCCCAGGAAGCCGGTGACCAGCCCCCACAGCAGGGCCAGGCCGATCGCCGACCACAGTTCGGGCTTCAGGAACAGGTCTCCGCCCAAGTCCCCGCCCAGGTCTCCGATGCCGAGGACCGACAGGCCGTAGTGCGCGGAGATCCGGCCGACCAGGCAGATCATCAGCACCGTCAGGGCGAGGGCGACCGCCATGTGCACGGCGTGCTGCCAGGCGCGCATCCGGGCCGGGGAGCGGGCCGCCATGACGAAGGCGGCGGCCAGCAGCAGCACCGCGTCCACGACCACGAGCCACCACACCCTGCCGTCGTGCTCGGCGAGCGTGCCCAGATTCAGGGTGGCGGTGTCCGAAGAGCGCAGCACCTCGTCGAGGACGTGCGGCATCGGCAGCCCGAAGGGCCCCTCCACCCGGCCGTTCCAGGTGGCGCCGAGGCCGATGGTGAGCGTGAGCCAGGCCAGGTTCGGCATGCCGAGCAGGATCACCGCGAGGGTCTCCGTCGCACGGCCCCGCGTCGCCGCGACGACCAGGGCGATGACGAGGCCCAGGACGACGTACGCGAGCAGCAGCACGACCATGGCGTACGCGGCCGGCCGCACCGATGCCTGGAACCGCAGCAGCCGGGGCGGCAGCGGCGCCCCGCGCGAGACGAGAACGGCCAGCACCAGCACTCCGGCCAGCCACAACAGGCCGAAGAACAGGGTCGGCGGCACGTCCGTGGTGAAACCGACCTTCGGCGACACGCCGAACAGGTCGCCCAGGTCGCCCAGCGTCTCGTCGCCGAGGGAGAGCTGGAAGGTCTGGCGGGCCGCCAGGGCCAGGCCGGCCAGGGCGAGCAGCCACAGTACGGCGATCCGCCCGGCCCATCCGGCCAGTTCCCCCGCGCCCGCGACCGCCCGGTGCCGCAGCGGCCGGAGGAAGCCCGCACCGAGGACCAGCGCCCCGACGAGGGTGACGGAGAGCGGGATCACCGTGAGACCCGCATTCGTGTCCGCGAGTCCACCGGCGTTCCCCGACAGCTCGATCGTGCCGCCGACGGCCGTCACCACGGTCGCCGCCACCACCCGGGGGAACGCGTTGTCCGGAAGGTCCGACGCACCGGCCGCCCACAGCCCCAGCCCGGCGACCACCACCATCGCGATCAGCGCGGCCAGCACCGTGACCACGGCCTGCACCCAGCCGTGGCGGGCGACGACCGCCTCGTCGGAGCGGGTTCGGACACTCACGCTGCCACGCTAAGCAGAGCCTGTGCGGCGCGCCCGCCGGGAGGGGCCGTCCGCGTCGGCTTGCGGGCGGCACGGGAACGGAGCACACAATGGTGATGTTCCGAAAATAATCTGACAAAACATCCACTTGCAGACAAAACGCTGGTGTCCTTCGTCGGGAAGAAGAGCTAGTGAGCGTCGAACCGCCATCGTCCGGCCGCCCCACAGGACCCCCCTCCGGCCCGCTGTCCGGCCCCTCCCAGCCGCCCTCGGGGCCGCCCTCGCAGCCCCCGGGCGGCGGAGCGGACGGAGGGCACACGCCGGAACCGGGCCGCCCCTGGTGGCGGTCCGTCCCACGGGTCGCGGTGCTGGCCACCCTGGTCGTGGCCGCCGTGCTCCTCGCGGTCGTCTTCACCCGGTCCGACGGCGGCGGCTCGGCCAAGGGCGGCGAGGTCTTCCTCCAGGCGGCCGGCAAGACCGGCCCCGACCCCTTCACCGAGTCGACGGCGGCGGACAGCTCCGCCCCGCCGCTCTCGACCTCTCCGAGCACCGAGTCGACCCCCGCCAACGCGGTACGCGGCGTCGACGGCGGGGCCCCCGGCCTCTACGGCGGCACCCGCAAGGTCTCCAGCTGCGACGTGGAGAAGCAGATCACCGCCCTCCAGGCGGCCCCGCCGAAGAACGCGGCGTTCGCCTCCGTCGCCGGCGTGGCCCCCTCCGAGGTCCCCGGCTACCTGCGCTCCCTCACGCCCCTGCAGTTGCGCATGGACACCCGCGTCACCAACCACGGCTACCGCGACGGATCCGCCACCAGCTACCAGGCCGTCCTGCAGTCCGGCACCGCCGTCCTCGTCGACGACCACGGAGTGCCCCGGGTCCGCTGCGCGTGCGGCAACCCGCTCACCCCGCCCGTCGCCCAGCAGACCACGCCCCGGCGCACCGGCGACTCCTGGCCGTCGTACAACTCCTCGAACGTGGTCGTGGTCGTGCCCTCCGTGCAGGTCGTCAACGTCTTCGTGGTCTACGACCCCGACCGCGGCGACTGGTTCGCCCGGCAGCGCGGCGACACCGGGGGCAAGGACAAGAAGACCGACCCGCCCGCCCATCAGCCCACCCCGTCGGTGAGCACGCCGAGGTCACCGGGCTCCCCGTCGCCGTGTGTCACCCTGACCGCCGACAACGGCAGGACGCCGAAGCCCAGCGGCTCGGCTCGCCCGTGCCCGTCCACCTCGGCCGCCCCGTCCTCACCGAGCTCCAAGCCGCCCTCGTCCAAGCCGCCCTCGTCCGAGACGCCGACCCTCGACCCGGACCCGAGTGAGCCGGAGCCACCCACCACCTCGCCGCAGCCCCCGCTGGAGCCCGACACGACGCCACAGTCCGCGTCCACGGGCTCAGCCCCCGCGTCCCCCGGGACGTAACTCCTCGGGCTGTTCGACCAGGGCGTAAGCGCCGTCACGGGGACTCGGGGACTGGGGCGCGCGGCTCGGGGTACGAGCACTGGTGCAGCAGCGTCCGGCCAGTCCGGCTTCCGAGAGAGAAACGCATGATCGAGCATCTGGACGGGGCAGTGATACCGACTGGTTTCGACGTGCCCGTGGAACCGCTGCGGCGGGCGGCACACTACACGGGCGAACCGGGATGCATAGCGGAGGCGAGGTCCTTCGCCGCGGTCTTCCTCGAGCAGCTCACGACCGAGTGGTGCGCCGAGGTGGCGGGCCGGGCCCGGGACGCGGTGCTGCTGGTGGTGAGCGAACTGGTCACCAACGCCGACCGGCACAGCAACGGGCCGTACATCCTGGAGCTGGAGGGCACGGACGCCGAGGTGGCGGTGATCGTCTACGACAGCAGCGAGGCCCTGCCCCACCGCTTCCCGAAGGACCCCGAACGCATCGGCCGGCACGGCCTGGAGATCGTCCACGTGCTGGCGGCCGACCTCGCCGTCGAACGGGTCCCGGTCGGCAAGCGCGTACGCGCCGTCGTGCGCATCGGCAGAGAGTGACTCCTCGATCTGCCCGGTCGATCTGCCCAGTCACGGGTGCCGCCCCGTACCCGCGTGTGGGGCGGCACCCGCTCTTGGTCCGTCCGGATCAGGCGCAGCCCAGCTCGCCCAGCATGCCCTCGCGCAGCCGCGAGATGATCCGCTTGATCAGCCGCGAGACGTGCATCTGGGAGCAGCCGAGACGTTCGCCGATCTCCGCCTGGGTGGCCTCCTCCACGAACCGCATGTGGATGATCTGACGGTCGCGCTCGCTCAGCTCGGCCATGAGCGGGATCAGCGACTGGAAGTCCTCCACCAGCCGAAGGCCGTTCTCCTCCACGCCGATGAAGTCGGCGAGAACGGCTTCGCCGCCCTCGGGGCCGTCGCCCGTGAGCGCGGCGTCCAGCGAAGAGGAGTTGTAGCCGTTGGAGGCGATCTGCGCCTCGACGACCTCGTTCTCGGCGATGTTCATCAGCGTGGCCAGCTCGCCGACGGTCGGCTCGCGGTCCAGGCGGCTGGCGAGTTCCTCACGGGCCTTGGCAAGCTCCACACGCAGTTCCTGGAGCCGGCGCGGCACGTGTACCGCCCAGGTGGTGTCACGGAAGAACCGCTTGATCTCGCCCACGATGTAAGGAAGGGCGAACGACGTGAACTCGACCTCGCGGGTGAGGTCGAAGCGGTCGATGGCCTTGATCAGGCCGATCATGCCGGTCTGGACGATGTCCTCCATGTCGTCGCCGCGGCCGCGGAACCGGCCGGCCGCGAAACGCACGAGGGACATGTTCATCTCGATGAGCGTGTTGCGCGCGTACTGGTACTCGTGGGTGCCTTCCTCGAGTTCCGTCAGGCGCTGGAAGAACTGACGGGACAGCTCTCGCGCATCACGCGGAGCCACGGTCCGCGGATTCTCGACTCCCGGCAGCGGTCCGTCACCCGTCGTCCGGGTCCTGGCGGTCTCCTCGACGACCTGTGCCTCCGACCGGATCACGGCGGTGTCCATTACCTCTCCCACGAAAGTCACGGCTCGACGTCTGCCTCTTCGGCCTCGGTTGTACATCGGGTCCTGCTACGAGTGTGCTGGCTGCGGGTACCCACTCAGCGCCGACGTATGCACACCGGCCACCGAGCGATTCCTCTTGTTAGCGCCTACCCGGGCTGTGACGACACATGCTTGTTCTGTTGCGGCGCGGCGGAAAATCGGTGTGAGAGCCGCTCAGGTGCGGGTGGCGACGATCAGCTCGTGCAGGTAGCGCTTGGTGACGCTGCCGCCGTGCCGGCTGACGATCAGTTCCCGGACGCAGCCGAGCAGGCCTTCCCGGGAGGCCTCGTCGAGCGCCCGGTGGCCCGAATACGTGAGCAGTACGTCGATGTACTGGTCGGCGGTGTACGTGATGTCCTGCAGGTACCGGGTCGACACGACGTTCGCGAAGCGCCCGCCCCGCTCCAGTTCGCCGGTGTCGGTGGCGACGTCCGCCTGGTCCTGCAGGCGCAGCCCGGGTGGGGTGGCCGGATCCCAGCGTTCGTAGCAGCGCTGGGCCTGTGCGAAGAAGTCCGTGCTGCCGCCCGCCACATGCTCGGTGGTGACGACCGCGAGCCGGCCTCCGGGGCGCAGCGCGTCCGCGGGCTTCCGTACGCGCAGGGCCGGGTCGAGCCAGTGGAACGCGGTGGCGCACACCACCAGGTCGTACGGCTCACGCGGCAGCCGCCACTGATCGAAGTCCGCCACCTCCACGTCCACCAGGGGAAACCGCCCGAGCCGCCGTCGGGCCACGGCCGCCATGGCGGGCCCCAGCTCCACGCCGGTGATCCGGCAGCCGAACTCGGCGAGCGGCACGGTGAGTTGGCCGGTCCCCGGGGCGACCTCCAGGACCCGGCTGCCCGGTCCGAGGCCCGCGACGCGCGCCAACTCGTCGACCAGGGCCCGGGGATAGCGGGGCCGCGCCCGGTCGTACAGTTCCGCGACCTCGTTGAACGTCTCTCGCAGCATTCTTCGCCCGCCCTTCGCCGTCACGATTCCACCCAGGGCGGAATGCCGGTCCCTTCCCCTGGGGCCCAGGAAACCTAACCTGGGAAGGTGAGCAGCCAAGCGCCGAACCAAGCCCGCGTGATCCCCCTGCGCCCGCCCTCCGCGCGCCCCGGGACCGCCCGCCCCGTGTCCGAACGTCCCGCCACCGCCCCGGTGGAGCCCGCCGCCAGGGAACCTCTCTGGCGGGACCTGGTCGGTGACGTCCTGCGTCGCGAGCGCCTGGCGCAGGAGCGCACGCTCAAGGATGTCGCCGACGCGGCCCGGATCTCCATGCCGTACCTCTCGGAGGTGGAGCGCGGCCGCAAGGAGGCCTCGTCGGAGGTTCTCGCGGCCGCCGCCCACGCCCTCGGCTTCGGCCTCGGCGACCTGCTGTCGCTGGCGCAGGGCGAACTCAACCGCCGGGCCCGGCCCGCCAGGAGCCACAGCCGATCGACAGCGCCGTACAACGGGCTCTGCCTGGCCGCCTGACGAACCGGGCGGGCCGGCGCCTCAGACCGTCACGAGGCGCCGGCTCACCACTTCGTCGGCGAGCCCGTAGGCCACCGCCTCCTCGGCGGTGAACACCTTGTCGCGGTCCATGTCCGCGCGCAGCGTCGCGACGTCGTGGTGCGTGTGACGGGCCAGCACCTCCTCCACCTGGGAGCGGATCCGCACCATCTCCTTGGCCTGGAGGGCGAGATCGGACACGGTGCCCTGCCGTCCGCCGCTGGCCGGCTGCCCGAGCAGCACCCGCGCGTGCTCGAGGACGGACCGCCGTCCGGGATCCCCTCCGGCCAGCAGCACGGCCGCCGTGGAGGCCGCCTGCCCGACGCAGAAGGTCGAGATCGGCGCCTGTACGTACGTCATCGTGTCGTAGATCGCCATCAGCGAAGTGAACGATCCGCCGGGGGAGTTGATGTAGATCGCGATCTCGTTCTCCGGGGCCGCCGCCTCCAGGTGGAGGAGCTGGGCGATGACGACGTTGGCGACGCCGTCGTCGATCTCGGTGCCGAGGAAGATGATCCGCTCCGCCAGCAGCCGGCTGAACACGTCGTACGACCGCTCGCCCTGCGGGGTCCGCTCGACGACGTTCGGAATCGTGTAGCTCCCCATGTCACAGCCCCATCCGTCGCTTCGATGCGGCCGGGCGCACGTCCGCGAGGGACTCGACGACCCGGTCCACCATGCCGTACTCCCGGGCCTGTTCGGCCGTGAACCAGCGGTCGCGGTCACCGTCCCGGGCGATGGTCTCCGGGCTCTGCCCGGTGTGCTCCGCGGTGATCCGCTCGATGGTCCGCTTGGTGTGCTCCAGGTTCTCCGCCTGGATCTCGATGTCCGCGGTGGTGCCGCCGATGCCCGCCGACGGCTGGTGCATCATGATCCGCGCGTTGGGGAGCGCGTAGCGCTTGCCGGGGGCGCCGACGCTGAGCAGGAACTGGCCCATGCTCGCGGCGAAGCCCATGGCGAGTGTGGACACGTCGTTCGGGATCAGCCGCATGGTGTCGTAGATGGCCAGCCCCGCGTGCACGGAACCGCCCGGGCTGTTGACGTACAGGCTGATGTCGGTGCGCGGGTCCTCCGCGGACAGGATCAGCAGCTGGGCGCAGACCCGGTTCGCGGAGACCTCGTCGACCTGGGTGCCCAGCAGGACGATGCGCTGTCCGAGCAGTTGGGCGGCCAGGTGGTCGTCGAAGCGGGAGGGAGGGGTGTCGCCCTCCTCGGCCCGCGGAGCGAGCGTGCTGAGTGGAGTCATCGGTTCTCCTCGTGGTGGCGGGGATGCCGTCGACTCCACTGTTGACCTCGGACGGTGCCGGGAGGCTGATTCTCTGCCCGTGGCAGATTCGCTGCGAGCAGAGGGCCAAAGCGGGGGGTCAGCCCTGCCCGCGTCAGACCACGCGCTTCTCGCGCAGCTGCCGGAAGAAGGCGCGCACGTCGTCCACCAGCAGGTCGGGCTCCTCCATCGCCGCGAAGTGTCCGCCGCGGTCGAGTTCCGTCCAGCGCACGATGTTCTCCGTCCGCTCCGCCTTGTGGCGCAGCGGGATCTGCGGGTCGCCGGGGAAGGAGGCCACCGCGGTCGGGGCGGTCGAGGGCTCGTGCGGAGCGGCGATCCGCTCGCCCGTGGCGTGGGCGCGCTCGTAATAGATCCGGGCGGACGAACCCGCCGTCCCCGTCAGCCAGTACAGCATCACGTTCGTCAGCATCAGGTCCCGGTCGACGGCCTCCTCGGGCAGCTCCTCGGAGTCCGTCCACTCCCCGAACTTCTCGACGATCCAGGCGAGTTGGCCGACCGGCGAGTCCGTGAGCGCGTACGAGAGGGTCTGCGGGCGGGTGGACTGCACATGGAAGTAGCCCGTCCCGTCCCGGAACCACTTGTCCCACCGGCGCCAGGAGGTGAGCGTGCGCTCCCGTTCCCCGGGGCTCAGCGCCGCCAGCTCCTCGGGGGTCGGCTCGGTGGCCGCCTGTGCGCCGGGCAGCAGGTTGAGGTGGATGCCGATGACGCGGTCCGGGTGGACGCGGCCCAGCTCGCGGGAGATGCCGGCGCCCCAGTCGCCGCCCTGGGCGCCGAAGCGTTCGTAGCCGAGGCGGGTCATCAGCTCGGCCCAGGCGTCGGCGATCCGGCGCGCCTCCCAGCCGGTCTCCCGGGTGGGTCCGGAGAACCCGAAGCCGGGAATGCTCGGCAGGACGAGGTGGAAGGCGTCGGCGCGGTCACCGCCGTGAGCCGCCGGATCCGTCAACGGCCCGGCGATGTCGAGGAACTCGACGATCGACCCCGGCCAGCCGTGCGTGATGATCAGGGGGGTGGCGTCGGGCTCCGGGGAGCGGATGTGCGCGAAGTGCACGTGCGCGCCGTCGATCTCGGTCGTGAACTGCGGCCACTGGTTCAGCCGCGTCTCGGCCGCCCGCCAGTCGTACTCGTGCCGCCAGTAGCGCACCAGTTCGCGCAGGTAGTCCGATGGAACGCCGTACGCCCAGCCCACCCCCGGCAGCTCGTCCGGCCAGCGGGTGCGGTCGAGACGGTCGTGCAGGTCGTCGAGATCGCCCTGCGGGATGTCGATGCGGAAGGGCCGGACCGTGTCGATGGGCGAAGAGGTCATGATCCGGATGCTAGTTCGGAACGGTGTATCTGCCACCTGAATTGGCCGGCGCCCGACCGATGAGTTCAGGGGCCAGGGCCGGTCGACACACATGACCGCGTTCCACATCAGCGCCACATCGCGTTTCACGCCCGGGAGGTACGCATGACCACCGACGGATTCACCACGTGTCTCTGGTTCGACGGCCAGGCCGAGGAGGCCGCCCACTACTACGTCTCGGTCTTCAAGAACTCCAGCATCGGCACGATCTCGCGTTACTCCGAGGGAGCGCCCCAGCCCGCCGGCAGCGTGCTGACCGTCGAGTTCACGGCCAACGGCCACAGGTTCCTCGCGCTCAACGGCGGCCCCCAGTTCACGTTCACCGAGGCGATCTCCTTCATGATCTCCTGCCAGAACCAGGAGGAGGTCGACCACTACTGGACCAAGCTCACCGAGGGCGGCGGCGAGCCCGGCCCCTGCGGCTGGCTGAAGGACCGGTACGGCGTGTCCTGGCAGGTCGTCCCGGACCGCCTCATCGAGCTGACCACCGACCCCGACCAGGAGAAGGCGGGCCGTGCGATGAAGGCCATGATGAAGATGAGCAAGATCGACATCGCCGCCCTGGAGAAGGCGGCCGCAGGCGAGTGACCCTCACCGCCCGAGGCTTTCGCCGATCACCCGCGTGATCTCCCGGGCGATGCGCAGGATGCCGGGGGAGCGGACCGGGCAGGGCTTCGGCGTGGGCGTCGTGGGGGCCAGGCAGAAGTGCAGGGGGTCCTTGTCGAGGTGGAGGGCCGTGCGGTCCCGGTCGGGCTGGGTGCAGTAGTCCGGGTGGTCGTGCTCGTAGGCGGTGCACGGCAGGTACTGGACCCAGCTCTGGCGGGCACCGGCGGGGCTGACCGTCCCACCCGCGTCGGCGACGAGGTCGCCGGAGGCGGCGGCCCGCTCCGCGTAGAGGCTGTTCACGCGCCTGATCCGGTCGGGCGTCATCGGGTCCGGGCCCTGCAGCACCCACACGATCTTCGGCCGCTTCGATCCGCCGGCCGCGGCGATCTGTCCGGTGAGCCGCTTCATGTCGGCGGCGTACCGCCTGAAGTACTCGGTGGGCGAGGCGGCGTGGGTGATCCCGTCCATGCACCAGGTGTAGCCCCAGGCGTTGCCCCAGAACTGCAGGACCACGATGTCCGGGTGCAGCGACCGCACGAGGACGGCCGCCTTGTCCCGGTCCGGTACGAGCGACCGCGCCCCGGTGCCCTCCAGGTAGTCGCACACCGTGGTGCCCGAATAGGGGGCACTCGTGTACTTCGCGCCCAGGTCCCGTTCCAGCTCCTGCCCGAGCACCCGCCGGCTCTCCATCGCGAGGGAGTCGCCGAGGTACAGCACGGTGGGCGCCTTGGCCGAAGGACGCGGTGAGGCGGCCGGGCGCCGGTACTCGGTGGAGGGCGACGAGGCCGGCATGTCGGGGGAGGGCGGCGCGTCCTCCGGACCGGACGACGGATCCGTGCACGCACCGAGCAGCAGCCCGACGAGCAGTACCCCCACGACCCACACCCTGCGCATGCGACCACTCCCGCCCCGGCCGGCGAAACGGCTCCCCAGGCAAGCACAGCCGGACTCAGGGCGGAAGACCTACGACCGGCCAAGCCCACGACCATGGCTCACACGCGGTCGGGCCGACGCCATGGGCCTGGCGTAATCGAACCGATACCCGCCGAAAGCCGCCCGCTTCTGTCCGGTCCGGGACGACCCGGACCGTTCGACGCGCGGTCCGGCGAACCGGTGGCTAGCGTGAGGAAGCGGACCACCGTAAACGGACCACCCACCGAGTCGGAGAGGGCCGCGGACATGGCCGTACAACCTGAGGGAACCCCCTGTTGGGCCGATGCGATGTTCAGTGACGTCGAGGGAGCCAAGAGCTTCTACGGCGACGTCCTGGGCTGGACCTTCGGCGAGTCGTCGTCGGAGTACGGCAACTACACCCAGGCCTACGCGAACGGCAAGGCCGTCGCCGCCGTCGTACCGCCGATGCCCGGGCAGGAGGGGCAGGAGGGGCAGTCGCAGTGGTGCCTGTACTTCGCCTCGCCGGACGCCGCGGCCACCGCCGGCAAGATCCGTGAGAACGGCGGCGAGGTGGTGATGGAGCCGATGCAGGTCGGCGACTTCGGCACCATGTGCCTGGGCCGCGACCCCAGCGGCGTCGTCTTCGGCGTGTGGCAGGCCGGCGTCCACGAGGGGTTCGAGGCGCCGCCCGAGCAGGTCGGCGCGTTCTGCTGGGCCGAGGTCTTCACCCGTGAGCCCGAGAAGTCGGACGTGTTCTTCCCGGCCGTCTTCCCGTACACCGCGAAGCAGATGCAGGACGACGCGGTCGACTTCCGCCTGTTCGAGGTCGGCGGCGAGACGGTCCTCGGCCGCATGAAGATGACGGAGGAGTTCCCGCCCGAGGTGCCGCCGTACATCAACGTCTACTTCACCGTCGACAACTGTGACGACGCCGTCGCCAGGGCCACCAAGCTCGGTGGCGTCCTCAGGTTCGGGCCGATGGACACCCCGTTCGGCCGTTTCGCGGCCCTCAGCGACCCCCAGGGCGCGAGCTTCTCGGTGATCGACGTCACGACCACGTCGGGAGAGATGCCGCAGGTCTCGGACGTGTCCTGAACGGCGTCCGGACACCCCGCGCGGCCATGGCATGATCGAGCGTATGCGTGAACGTGTGGTGGCCGCGTGCGACGGGGCTTCGAAGGGAAACCCGGGTCCGGCGGCCTGGGCGTGGGTGGTTGCCGACGATGCGGAGGCTCCCGCCCGCTGGGAGGCGGGGCCGCTCGGCAAGGCCACCAACAATGTCGCTGAACTGACCGCGCTGGAACGCCTGTTGGCTTCGACGGACCCGAACGTGCCGATCGAGATCCGGATGGACTCGCAGTACGCGATGAAGGCCGTCACCACCTGGCTGCCCGGCTGGAAGCGCAACGGCTGGAAGACCTCCGCCGGCAAGCCGGTCGCCAACCAGGACCTCGTCGTACGGATCGACGAACTGCTGGACGGCCGCTCGGTCGAGTTCCGCTATGTGCCGGCCCACCAGGTCGACGGCGACCCGCTCAACGACTTCGCCGACCGCGCCGCGAGCCAGGCGGCGATCGTGCAGGAGCCCGCGGGCAGCGGTCTCGGTTCGCCGGAGCCGCCGCCCGCACCGGACGCGCCCGCGGTCCGCACACCGCGCAAGCGGTCCGGCGGGGCCAAAGCGTCCGGCGGGAGCGGCGGCTCCGCACGGACCATCAAGGCGAAGTTCCCCGGCCGCTGCGTCTGCGGACGCTCGTACGCGGCCGGGGAACCCATCGCCAAGAACGATCAGGGCTGGGGCCATCCGGAGTGCCGTACGGCCGCTGCCGGATAGCGCGCGGCGGCGGTCACAGCACCGCGCCGCGCCATTCCCCGGTCTCCTGTCCGCGCTGCTCGATGAACTTCTTGAAGCGCTCCAGGTCCCCCTTGGTCTGACGCTTCACGAACCCGAGCTTGTCGCCGACCTTCTCGGTGACGCTGTCCGGATGGAAGTCCATCTGCAGCATCACCTTGGTGTGCTGGTCGTCGAGCCGGTGGAACGTCACCGCACCGGCCTGCTTGGCCTCGCCGCCGACCGTGGTCCAGGCGACCCGCTCGTCCGGGATCTGCTCGGTGATCTCCGCGTCGAACTCCCGGTGCACGCCGTTCACGCTGGTCACCCAGTGCGTGAGGGTGTCCGTGCGCTGCTCGATGCGCTCCACACCGTTCATGAACTCGGGGAACGTCTCGAACTGCGTCCACTGGTTGTAGGCCGTGTGCACGGGGACACCGACCTCGATGGATTCCTCGACCTGCGACACAGGTCATCGCCTCCTTCGTCTCGTCGGGTTGAAGGGCGCGAGTACCCGTGACCTGCGGAGCAAACCCCGTAATGGGGCCGTCAGTCGGTGTCGAAGGCGTAGTGGGGGGTGTGGTCCACCAGGTCGGCCGGACGCGTGTCGTTCCACGGCTTCATCGTCTCGCCGGCATCGATCACGTCCGGCGTCCCGGCGGCCGGCAGGTAACCGGCCCCGGGGTGCCGGCGCTGCCACTCGGTCCACAGCTTGTCGATGTACGCGTGGTGCAGCCAGAACACCGGGTCGTTCGGCGAGACACCGGTGGCCATCTGCCCGCCGACCCAGACGTGGACCCGGTTGTGCAGGTTGACGCCCCGCCAGCCCTCCAGATGGTTGCGAAAACCGTCCGACGCGCTGTTCCAGGGGGCCATGTCGTACGTCGGTATGGACAGGACGGACTCCACCTCGGCCCGGGTCGGCAACTCCCGCACACCACTGCCGAGCGCGCGCCGAAGATACGTACGCCCGTCGATGCGCACGCTGATCGGCCAGTTGCCGGAGTCGGCCGCGAACGGCCCGTCCGTCACCCGGCCGTCCCGGCTGCGCCCGGTGCCGCCGAGGAAGTCGGGCGCCCACAGCGAGGACCGTGCCGAACGGTCGCTGCTCCAGTCCCAGTACGGCAGCGCGACCGAGGCGTCCACCGACTGCAGGGCGCGTTCGAACTCGAGGAGGAATCTGCGGTGCCAGGGCAGGAAGGACGGCGAACGGTGGCCGGTGCGTTCGCCGTTGTCGGTGTCGCTGACGATGAAGGCGTTGTGCGTGGTGACGAAGGGGTCGTAGCGGCCACTGCGCTTGAGTTCCAGGACGGCGGCGACGAAACGGCGCTTCTCGTCGGCGGTCAGGGTCGCCTGGTTCTTGCGGACGGTCATGTGCGGGTCTCCAAGGATCGTGCGGAGGTCAGTTGGCGGGGAAGGGCAGGAGGGCCGCGCCCTGCAGTTCGTCCACCGCGGCGCGGGCGGCGGCACGGGGGGTGGGCACCGGGTCGTAGTGGCTGACGACGCTGATCCAGCTGCCGTCGGCGTTGCGCATCACGTGCAGTTCCACGCCGTCGACGAAGACGGTGTATCCGGTGCCGTGGCCGCCGCTGTGCCCGGGAGTGCCGTGCTGGTGACCGCCCCCGGCGACCGGACGGCCCTGTATCCGGCGGCCCTTGTAGACCTCGTCGAACGAGGCGGGGGAGTCGTGGCCGTGGCCGGCGGCGGGCGCTGCGGATGCGGCGGGCGCGGCGGATGCCGTGGCACCGGCCGTGGCGGCGAGGGCGGCCGCGGCGGTGAGCGCGCGGCGACGGCTGAGTTCGGGCATGCGGGAACTCCTGGGGTGCGTTCGGTTGGTGACCCCGCATGCCTATCCGCCCGGTCCGGAGCGCCGCGACTGGTTGGCTGCGATCAGGACAATTACCAAAATGTCGTGCAGAGTTGAACGAAGTTGATCTTGCTGTGGGGAGGGTCCGCCGCACCCCGGAAGGGGGAATTCCTTCTCGCCGGGAGGGTGTTTTCGGTGATCCTTTTCGGATCGCGACGCCCTCTGTGGCGTGCCTCACCTGCGGAAGGTGACGCGATCCGGAAGCCGGCCACCGCACCCTCCACCCCTGCTACCCTGCGTTGCCAATCGACATCGTTGAGTAATCAAAAGGGGTGTGTGTGAAGGTCGCCTGCGTCGGCGGCGGGCCCGCCGGCCTGTATCTCTCGATCCTGCTGAAACGACGGGACCCGTCCCACGACATCACCGTCCACGAACGCGACCCGGAGGGCTCGACGTACGGCTGGGGCGTGACCTACTGGCGGGGTCTGCTGGACAAACTTCATGAGTGCGACCCCGAGTCGGCCCGAGCCGTGGAGGAGCACTCGGTCCGCTGGAGCGAGGGCGTCGCCCACGTCGGGGACCTGGCGACCCGGCACAAGGGCGACGAGGCCTTCGGCATCGGCCGCCACCGCCTGCTGGAGATCCTCGCCGGCCGGGCCCGCTCCCTGGGGGTGCGGCTGGAGTTCGCACACGAGATCACGGCGGGCAACCTTCCCGACGCCGACCTGGTCGTGGCCGCCGACGGCGTGCACAGCACGCTGCGCACCGGCCACGCCGACCACTTCGGCTCCCAGGTCAGGACCGGCCGCAACCGGTACATCTGGCTCGGCACCACCAAGGTCTTCGACGCTTTCACCTTCGCGTTCGTCGAGACCGACCACGGCTGGATCTGGTGCTACGGCTACGCCTTCGGCCCCGAGCACAGCACCTGTGTCGTCGAGTGTGCGCCTCAGACCTGGACGGGTCTCGGCCTCGACCAGGCCAACGAGGCCGACGGCGTGGCCGTCCTGGAGAAACTCTTCGCCCACGTACTGGACGGCCACCCCCTGATCGGGCGCTCCGCGGCCCGGCCCGGCGCCCAGTGGCTGAACTTCCGCACCCTCACCAACCACACCTGGCACCGGGACAACCTCGTCCTGCTCGGCGACGCGGCCCACAGCACGCACTACTCCGTCGGCGCCGGCACCACCCTCGCCCTGGAGGACGCCGTCGCGCTGGCCGACGCCCTCGGCGAACACGCGTCTGTCCCGCACGCCCTCGCGCACTACGAGCGGCAGCGCAAGTCCGAACTCCTGTCCATCCAGAGCGCGGCCCGCTACAGCGCCCAGTGGTACGAGAACCTGCCGCGCTACATCCACCTGCCCCCACACCAGATGTTCGCCCTGCTCGGCCAGCGCCACTCGCCCCTGCTGCCCTACGTCCCGCCCCAGCTGTACTACCGGATCGACCGGGCCGCCGGGCAACTGGAGGCACTGCGCCGGTTCAAGCGCTGGCTCGGCCCCAAGGTGGCGCGGACCGTCCACGCGAGGGCGCTGGCGTCCCGCAAGTGACCGCGCCGGAGCCTCACCGGAACAGCCGGTCGAGGAAGCCGTTCCCGAAGACGCGGTGCGGGTCGAGCCGGTCGAGTGTGCCGGCCGCCTGCCCCCACACGCTCTCGCCGAACGAGGCGGGCACGACCGATCCCAGCACCTCCTCGTCGCTCCACACGGCCTCGTCGGTGTACGCCCACCCCTTGGACCACTCGACCCGGGTGAGGGCGTGCCCGCCGTCGTAGGTGGCCAGCAGGAACCGCTCGATCTCGCGCAGGAACATCTCCGCGTACGGCGTGCCGGGCAGCGTCAGCACATCCAGCCAGACGGCCGTGTCCCATTCGGGATGCTCCTCGCTCGGCCGCAGCGCCGACAGCAGCGGGGCACGGGCGCCGTCCAGTTCGGCCTCGGCCGGGTCGTCGAGACCGGTCACCCGGATCTCGACGGTGCCGTTCACGGGATAGCGGCCACGTGCCGCGTACGCCGTCAGCCGCTCCCGGTAGTAGGAGGTGAACTCGGCGACGACACGCTGCACCTGGTCCCGGGAGGTGAGGACCGCGTACCCGTTCGCGGTCACCCTGAGCGTGGTGGGCTTGAGGTACAGCAGCGTGTTCTTGGAGGGTCCCCAGATGTCGGCGGACAGCGTGGTCACGAGCCCGAGCGCCGCCGCGTCGTACTGCGCGTTGCCGAGCACCGGCGCCAGATACCAGGCCGCGTCCGACACCATCCGCCCGGCCAGGTCCGCCACCGGCCTCGGGACGTTGTCGGAGAACGGGTAGTTGTACGGCGACGTCACGCGCCGCGAGGTGAGGGGTTTGGCGGGGGAGACGCTCCACACCTTCAGCCATGGAAACTCCGTGAAGGCGAACCAGATCGCCTCGACCCGCCCGGACTCCGCGAGGAAGCTCGCGAACGTCCGGCCGTCCTGCCCGGGTGCCGCGAACAGCTCGCCCGCCGGGATGTCCACCCGGCTCACACACCGCAGGTTGCTGTTCGCCCCCACCCGCAGCACCACCTCGGTGACCAGGGCCCGCCCGAGATGGGTGAGGAGCGCGGCGCAGTCCGCCTCGTCGCGGCGGAACGTCCGCAGCACGTAGGCGCCGCTGCCCTCGTCCCACACCACCGCCGTCAGCGACAGCACCCGATTGCTCAGCGAGCCGTACGTGTGCCCGGGCAGCCGTCGTTCGCCCTCGGCCGGTACGGCGGTGCCGTGCGCGTCGACGGCCAGCGCTCCGCCGAGAGTGAGGTCGCCGGGGGCGGGCGCGGCCGTGACACCGAGGCCGTGCTCCTCCAGATAGGTGAGCAGCGCCTCCAGAGTGACGCCCGTACCGGCCCGGACGGACGAGGCGGATTCCAGGGCCAGGCCGGTGAGATGGGAGGCGGTGTCGACGAGAAGGACCCGCGCGTCCGCCGCCGTCCCCTCCGTGACGGTCAGCGGCGACCAGCCGTGCGAGGAACCCCGGGCGCGTACCGTCCAGCCGTGCAGCCGGGCCCAGTTGACGACGGCGACCGCCTGCTCGCCGTCTTCCGGCGCACAGGCCCACAGCCCGTCGGTGGTGATCTCGCCGACCCAGTTCCGGTACGCCGAGCGGTAGAGGGCGACGCCGGCCGGGAAATCAGGCAACTCCTCGGCCGCGACCGTCGGATCGGCGGCCACCAGGACGGGGACGGCGGCCAGGGCGGCGGAGCGGAGGAAGCCGCGGCGGGTCCAGGACGAGTCCTGCGGTGAGCAGTTGCCTACGGAACGATCAGTCACGTGATCACGCTAGGGCCCGGTTGACACGTGCATGTCTTTCCGTGGGGTCATTCACTCGTGTGGGTGAAAGACTCACAGGTGACGGGCCGGAGCGGTCGGTTCCACGCGAGGTGGCGGCGGGTGACAGACTGACCCCATGGACGAGCGCACATTCGGCAGGTCGCAACAGCACGCATCCGTCGTCGGTCTCGGCACCTGGCAACTGGGTGCCGACTGGGGGGACGTCGACGACAAGGAAGCCCTCACGGTTCTGGAGGCGGCGGCGGAGTCGGGCGTCACCTTCTTCGACACGGCCGACGTGTACGGGGACGGACGCAGCGAGCAGACCATCGCCGCCTTCCTGAGCGGCCGGCCCGACCTGCACGTGCTGGTCGCGACGAAGATGGGCCGCCGCGTCGACCAGATCCCGGAGAACTACGTCCTGGACAACTTCCGGGCGTGGAACGACCGTTCCCGGCGCAACCTCGGCGTCGACCGCCTCGACCTGGTCCAGCTGCACTGCCCGCCCACGCCCGTCTACTCCAGCGACGAGGTGTTCGACGCACTGGACACCCTGGTCGAGGAGGAGCGCGTCGCCGCCTACGGCGTCAGCGTCGAGACCTGCCAGGAGGCGCTCACCGCGATCGCCCGGCCGGGCGTGGCCAGCGTCCAGATCATCCTGAACCCGTTCCGCATGAAGCCCCTCGTCGAGGTGCTGCCCGCGGCCCGGGAGGCCGGCGTCGGCATCATCGCCCGCGTCCCCCTCGCCTCCGGCCTGCTGTCCGGCAAGTACACCAAGGACACCGTCTTCCCCGAGAACGACCACCGCACCTACAACCGGCACGGCGAGTCCTTCGACCAGGGCGAGACGTTCTCCGGCGTGGACTACGCGACCGGTGTCGAGGCCGCCGCCGAGTTCGCCGCGCTCGCCCCGGAGGGGTACACGCCGGCCCAGCTCGCGCTGCGCTGGATCGTGCAGCAGCCCGGCGTGACCAGCGTGATCCCGGGCGCCCGCTCGCCCGAGCAGGCCCGCGCCAACGCGGCCGCCGCGAAGCTGCCGGAGCTGCCGGAGGCGACGCTCACCGCGATCCGCGAGCTGTACGACCGGCGGATCAAGGACCAGGTGGAAGGCCGCTGGTAGGCCGGGTGGGTCACCCGGCCGCCGGCCCGGTCAGGGTGTGAGGAGGAGCTGGCGCTCCTGCTCCTGGTCGCCCGAGGCGATTCCCTGGTCCTGTGCGGAGAAGGCGCGGGCCAGGGTGTCGCTCGCCTTCTCGACGGCTTCCGGCGTGCCCTGCACGGTGACCGTGACCGGCGCGGACAGGTGCCCGACGCTCTCCTGAGGAGACCCTGCCTCGCCGGCGGCGAACGTGGCCGTGTGGACCGTGGCGTTCTCGTCGGTCGGCAGCTCGTCGGGGGCGCCGAAAGCGGGCTCCAGGGCGCGTACGACCTTCTGCGCGTCGTCGGCGCTGCCGCCGGAGAGTGTGACGGTGAGTTCGGTGCCGGGCGTGGTCAACGGGACTCCTCAAATGGTCGGCGTCTGGGGCGGGGCGGGACGGCTGATGCGGCTGCACCACCCGCCCACGGCCCGCTCGTGCTCCGTGTAACCGCCCGGTGATCGCTGAAACAGCCCCTGCCGCAGAGGCCGCGACGCCGGGAGGGGCCGCCCCGTGGAGAGGGCCGGCCTTGCCAGGGTGCTGTGCCTCGGGGGAGGCCGTCTTCGGGTACTGCCGTGGGCGGCGGGTGTGGCGGCGGGTGTGGCGGCCGGTCAGGCGGGTGATGGGCCTGTGGCCGTGCCACCTGCCGGGGGCCCTCGATGTTGAGAGGGGGCCGTCCCTCGGAGGGAGTCGGTGCCCTGCGGGGGTTCTGTGCTTCGGGGGAGGCGGTCTTCGGGTACTGCTGTGTGGCGGCCGGTCAGGCGGCTGACGGGCCTGTGGCCGTGCCCACCCGGCCGGGCGCCACCGACGCTGAGCGAAGGCCGCACCGCACCCCAGTGGAGAGCCGGTCTTCAACGGAGTTGACCTCAAGGGGAAGGCCCTGAGAGGAGCGACCCCTAGAAGGAGCCGCCCCTGAGGGCAGCGGTCCCTCAAGAGGACCGGCTCCCAGGGCAGCGGCCCCGCGGGAGCCGCACCAAGGGCAGAGCCCTCAGGTGGAGCCGCGCTCAAGGGCAGCGGCCCCCCGGGGAGCCGCACCAAGGGCAGGGCCCCCAGGTGGAGCCGCGCTCCAGGGCAAAGCCCCCGGGGAGAGCCGCGCCCAAGGGCGGCGGCCCCTCTGAGGGGGCCGCCGCCTCACCGGTGCCGCAGCTCAGATGCGGCCGCCGGTCAGGCGGGTGACCGGGCCGTAGGTGTGGCGCTCCGCTCGGCGGCCCGCCGCGAAGGACGCGGCGCCCAGGGCGGTCAGGCCGGCGCCGACGCCCGCGGCGACCAGCTTGCGTTGGCTGAGCACCGTCCACGCCGTCTTCGCGCCGGCCGCGACCTGGCCCGACGCCGAGACGATCGCCTGGCGGCTCACCTCGACGCTCTTGGCCGCGGTGTGTGCGGCCGCGCTCGTCGCGTCGGCCGCCCGCTGCGCGCCGCCCTTCGCGGCCGACGCCGCCTCGTCGGTCTTCGTGGCCGCGGCCCGGGCGGTCTGCGTGGCCGGGGCCGTCGCCTTGTCCGCGCTCTGCCGTGCCTTGGAGGCGGCGGTCGTAGCGGTTGCTGTCTTCTTGCTCGTGTCCTTGTCCGATTCCGTCATGGGATCCGCATTGCCGTTCGACTGCATCGCAAACACGTTCCGTCACGTCCCGTTTCTCTCGATGCCGTGACAGGCGGACGGTCGGTCAGAAACGCGCGAAACAGGGAACACGGTGCACAGGACGAAGCGCGGTTCGATCGGCGGGGAGGAAGCTTGTCGGCCACCGAGGGCGAAGCAGCCAAGCACAAGACCGGACGCAACGAGACCGAGGAGGAGAGAGCCGACCGGAAGTGGGCCGAGCTCATCCAGGAGGTCAGGGTCGCCCAGACGGGCGTGCAGATCCTGTTCGGGTTCCTGCTGACCGTCGTGTTCACCCCGAAGTACGCGGACCTGACGGACACGGACAAGACCATCTACATCGTGACCGTCGTCCTGGGCGCCGCCGCCACCGGTGCGCTGATCGGCCCGGTGTCCCTGCACCGCCTGGTGTCCGGGCGCAGGGTCAAACCACAGGCGGTCGAGGCGGCCTCCCGGCTGACCTTCGTCGGTCTGGTGCTGCTCCTCGCCACCATGACGGCCGCGCTCCTGCTGATCCTCCGGGTCGCGACCCACGACGGCTACGTCCCCTGGCTGGTCGCGGGAGTGGTCGCCTGGTATCTGCTGTGCTGGTTCGTCGTACCGCTGCTGACCCGTCGGCGCCACACGGCGAAGTGACCGCCACCGGCGAGTCCGGCCAGGTGACACCGGTCGACGCGTACGCCCGGGTCAGCCGCCCGCGATGACCTCCTGCAGGAAGTCGTCGATCCGGACCTCTTCCCGTCCCGGCGCCACGACCTCGCGGGTCTCCCGCAGGAAGGTCGCGAGCGCCGGGGCCCACGCGAAGACCACCGCACGCTGGCGGCCTCCGTCGGGTCGGGCGTCGCCGAGGAACTCCATGCGCAGTTCCTCCCACACCCCGGTCGAGACGGGACCCATGCGGACGTCGCCCACCCCGACGGGGCGGCTCAGTCCGGCCATGAGCATCTCCCGGTCCAGCCGCCACCGCGCCAGGACCCGGCCGTCATGGCTGAACACCACGGTGACGGCGAACGGGTCCGCCGCGTCGTAGCTCAGATGGGCGAGCACGGGGAAACGCTCCGTGCCGCCCGTCTGGAGCTGCACGACGAGGGTCTTGTGCACGAAGGAGTTCACGGGAGGGCCTCCGGAAGGAACAGGTCGTAGAGCCCTCTAGTACCCCCGTTCCGCACAAGATGCTCAGCCTTCCGGGTGATTCCCCCGCGCCCCGCGAAGGGCCGTGATGCACGTGGCGATGGCGTTCTGGAGGTCCTCCAGACGCTGGACCATGTCGTCCTCGTAGAAGTCCTGGGCGTCGTCGAAGGTGAGCTCCTCGAACACCCGGGTGGCCTTCTGCAGGCTGCTGTAGAACTTCGTCCGCCGTTCCTGGACGCGCAGTTCGGGGTCGGCCTCCACGGCCTCGACGACGAGCGACTTCATGGTGTCGTACGCCTCGGTCGCCCACTCGCCGGTGTCCTCGTCCTCCTCCAGCTCGTCGAGGAGGGACAGATGCCGCTCGGCCTCCTGGCGCAGGTCCACGGGCGCGTCGATGGTCTGCCCGGCGGGGGTCTTGACCTGCCCGGACTCGGCGATCTGGCGCACGTACCCGATCCGGTCGGCCGCCCGGCTCTCGGTGGCGACGGCCTTCTTCAGATCGTCGGTGCGTACGACGTCACGCGCCAACTCGGCCTGGAGTTCGGGATCTTCCCGCAGCCGGTCGAGCAGCGCGCTGCGGGCCGCGCGGGCGGTGGAGGGGTCGGCGAGGATCGCGGCACGCAGCGCGGTCGGGTTCTCGGCGACCTCCAGCGCCTTGGTCGGGCGGATGCCCTCGGCCTCGGCGGCCTGCGCGATGGCCGTACCGCGCTCGGAGGTCGCGCTGTTGCGGGAGACGTAGTAGCCGAGCCACACGTCGGCGTCCGGCAGTTCCACCTCCTGGCCCGGGGCCAGCGCCTCGAAGTGCGGGACGAGACCGTCGTCGGCGGCCCGGTCCCACGCCTTGTAGTAGCGCATGACGCGCTCGGGCGAGCAGCCGGCGAGTTCGGCGAACTCCTTCGCGGACACCTTCGGTGTCTCGTCCGCGCTCTGGCCGCCGGGTCGCACGCTGCGCGCCACCATCAGGCCGAAGGCCCATCCTCCGGTCCGCGCGTAGACCCCGAACTCGCGCGCGTCCCGCGCCACGAGGTCGGACAGAGGCAGGGGGGACGTCTCGGACGGGACGATGGCAAGGGTCACAGGTCATTCTCCTGGGCAGGCTGGTCGGACCGCACCGTGTGCAGGTCGGAAGCCTATTGCACCTAAGGGTGCGGCCCGGGCGGCCCGGCCCGCTCAGTCGAACGCGTCGTGCAGCGCGGGCAGCAGGGTCTTCTCCGCCCAGTCGAGATAGGCGGGCTGCGAGTCCCCGCCGATCTGCACCAGCGCGATCTCGGTGAAACCGGCCTCCGCGTACGGCCGTACCGCCTCGACGAAGTCCTCCGGGTCGTCGCCGCAGGGGATGGAGTCGGCGACGTCGTCGGGCTTGACGAACTGCGTGGCCGACTCGAAGGCGTCGGGGTGCGGCAGCTCGGAGTTGACCTTCCAGCCGTTGCCGAACCAGCGGAACTGGGCGTGGGCGCGCTTGACGGCCGCGTCCCGGTCGGGGTCGTAGCAGACCGGCAGTTGGCCCACGCGCGGCTTGCCCGTGCCGCCGTGCTGGTCGAAGGAGTCGAGGAGCCCCGCCTTGGGCTCGGTGGCGATGACCAGGTCGGCCAAACGTCCAGCGAGGGAGCAGGACTGCTCGCCGGAGACGGCGATGCCGATCGGCGGCGGCTGGTCGGGCAGGTCCCACAGCCGGGCCGACTCGACGTCGAAGTGCGTCCCGCGATGGTTCACATGGCCACCATTGAAGAGCGCGCGGATGATCTCCACCGCCTCTTCGAGCATCTCGTGCCGTACGTCGACGGCCGGCCAACCCCCGCCCACCACGTGCTCGTTGAGGTTCTCGCCCGAGCCGAGTCCCAGCCGGAACCGGCCCTCCGAGAGCAACTGCATGGTCGCCGCCTTCTGCGCGACGACCGCCGGGTGGTAGCGGACGGTGGGACAGGTGACGTACGTCATCAAGGGGATGCGCGAGGTCGCCTGGGCTGCCGCGCCCAGCACACTCCACGCGTACGGAGAGTGACCCTGTGAGCGCAGCCACGGGAAGTAGTGGTCCGAGGTCACCGAGAAGTCGTAGCCCGCCTCCTCGGCCCGTACCAGGTGGTCGACGAGCTCACGGGGGCCGGCCTGCTCGGTCATCATCGTGTATCCGATTTGCACCATAAGGGCCGGGTCCCCGGTGAGAGGCAGCGAAAACGGACCGATGGCCGCCTCTCGATCACGGCAGGGGATCGGGAGAGGATGACCGCATGAGTACTCGCCGTCTGCCCGGTCGTTCCTTGCCCACGAGTGCCCCCGCAGCCCAGGGTGTCGACGCGTCGGGCGTCCACGCCTTCCTCGACGCCCTCGAAGCCGCCCCCGGCATCGAGCCGCACAGCCTGATGATCCTGCGGCACGACCACGTGGTGGCGTCCGGCTGGTGGGCGCCGTACACCCCGGATCGTCTCCATCTCCTGTACTCCCTCAGCAAGAGCTTCACGGCGACGGCCGCGGGTTTGGCGGTGGCCGAGGGACTGATCGGGCTGGACGATCCGGTGATCTCGTACTTCCCGGAGCTCGACGCCGACATCACCGACCCGCGCAGCCGCGCCATGCTCGTCCGGCACGTGGCGTCCATGTCCAGCGGTCACCTCGACGAGACCTACGAACGGGCGCACGCGCTCGACCCGGACGAGCTGGTCCGCGGCTTCCTGCTGCTGCCGCCGGAACGGGATCCGGGGACCGTGTTCGCGTACAACCAGCCCACCACGTACACGCTGGCCGCGATCATCGAGCGGGTCACCGGCCAGTCGGTGAGCGCCTACCTGCGGCCGCGGCTGCTGGATCCGCTGGGCATCGGCGAGGTGGCGTGGACGCGGGACCGGGCGGGCCGCGAGCTGGGCTTCAGCGGGCTGCACGCCACCACCGACGCGATCGCCCGGCTCGGCCGGCTGTACCTGCGGGACGGGATGTGGGAGGGCGAGCGGCTGCTGCCCGAGGGGTGGGCGGCCGAGGCGAGCCGTGTGCACGTGGCGAACGCCGACGGCACGCCGGAGAGCGCGCTGTCGGACTGGCAGCAGGGCTACGGCTTCCAGTTCTGGACGTCCCGGCACGGCTACCGCGGTGACGGGGCGTACGGGCAGTACTGCCTGGTGCTGCCCGAGTACGACGTGGTGGTCGCGATGACCTCGGCGAGCGAGGACATGCAGGGGATTCTGAACCTGGCCTGGGAGCACCTGCTGCCCGCCTTCGGTCCCGGACCGTTGTCCGGCCGGCAGGAGGAGGACGCGGCCCTGGCCGAGCGGCTGACCCGGCTGGAACTGCCGTCCGCCCCGGGCAAGCCGGCACCGCCGGACAGGGCGGAGGACTGGTCCGGCGCCGCGTTCGCCCCGGACGACGCCGTGCGCGAGACCCTGCGCGCGCTGACCGAGGCTCAGGTCTCGGCGGACGGGGACGGCTGGCGTCTGACGCTCGTCGAGGAAGGTCACCGGCTGGAACTGCCTCTCGGACAAGGCGGTTGGACCGTGACCGAGGGACAGGTCCCCGTCGCGGTCAGCGGGGGATGGACCGACGTGGACACCCTGGTCGTCGACGTGGCCTTCCTGGAGACGCCGCACCATCTGGTGGTGACGTGCTCGCTCACCGACCGGACCTGCACCGCGCGGTGGCGCACGGAGCCGCTGCACGGAGGGCGGCTGCAGGCGATGAGGGCTCCGCGCGGATCAGTCTGAGGCCTGCCGGAAGGTTTCCAGGAAAGTGTTCAGCGCCTCCCGGTTCGCGCTCTCGTTCCAGTCGGCGGCCGGGGCCGTCCAGCGCAGCGAGTAGCCGCGGCCTTCTCCGATGAGGAAGCCGCGGCCGAACGTGCGCACGCGGGTGCCGCCGACGTCGGCCAGCCACTCCATGTCGGCGGCCTCGCGCCCCTGGTACGTCGTCGCGCGGATCTCGCCGATCCGCCGGTAGTCGCCCGACGTTTTGAGGTCCGGCTCGACGTCGTCCCGCCACACCGCCACGGCGTCCTCGCCCACGCGTTCGCTGTAGGTGACGGCGAGGGTGCGCGGATCGCCCTTCGCGCCGAAGGTCACCCGGTACGCCAGGTCCGACTGGCGCGTGGTGCTCAGCGGCTTCCAGCCCTTGGGTAGGGCCACGGAGAAGCCCTCGGGGGAGTGGTACCGGCTGTATCCGGCGGGCAGCGCGTTGCCCGACGGTGTGGGTGTGGGCGTGGGTGTGGGCGTGGGCGTCGGTGTCGGCGTGGGGGTCGGCGGCGAGGGTGACACAGTCGCCGGCGGTTCGGAGGTCCCCGTGCCTCCCGTGTTGCCGGGCGCGACGGCGGACACGGACGGGGACGGGCTCGGCGGCGAGTCGCTCGCGGAGGTACTGGTGCCCGGCAGCTGCCGGGTCACGGCGAGGACGGCGACGGCGACCGTGACGACGGCCAGGGCGGTGCCGGCGACCACGGTCCGTCTGCTCCACCCCGGGCCGGCCGCGTACAAGCCGCGCAACCGGGGCCTGGGCATGGAGTCCACGGCCATGTCCGGGTCCTCGTTGAGCACCCGGGTGAGCGCCTCGCGGACCACCGGCCGGGTCAACCGCTCCTGGGAGGTCTTGCGCAGCAGCCCCTGCACGGTCTGGGTGAGAGGTCCGGCCCGCAACGGCGCGCGCAGCGGCAGCCGGTCCACGCCTTTCAGGGTGCTCTCGGGCCGGTCCCGGTCGCGGTAGGGCGGACGGCCCTCGATCATCGTGTAGAGGATCGCGCCCAGCGCCCACAGGTCGGCCGCCGGCCCGATGCGCTCGTCGCGGGCCTGCTCGGGGGAGGCGTACGACGGCACGGTGACCCGGGGTGCGAGGGTCGCGCCGGCCAGGCCGAAGCCGGTGACGACGACGGCGCCTCCCTCCCGTACGAACACCTGGCCGGGGCTGAGTTCGCCGTGCGTGATGCCCTCGCCGTGCGCCGCCTCCAGAACGTCGAGCAGCTCCAGGCCGATGCGCGCCGCCCGCATGTAGCTGAAGGTGCCCTGCCGGCCGACGAGTTCGCCCAACGGGATGCCGTCGATGCACTCGGTGACGGTCCACAGGATGTCGGACTCCACGACGGCGTCGACGACCGGGGCGACCCGGCCCGGGCACAGCAGTCCCATGGTCTCCGACATCCGGATGACCCGGGCGGTGGCCCGGCGCGCGCTGTCCCCGTCCGGGTCGGCCGGCAGCCCGATCTGGGTGAGCAGACAGGGCCGTTCGACCTGGATGTCCTCGCCGTACCAGCAGATGCGGTTGGTCTCGCGGTGGAGGACCTCCAGCAGCCGGTACCTTCCGGCGACCAACTCTTGTGTGGAGACGTGCGCCTTGACCATGTCATCCCTCGCTGAACCGCTGGCTCTCACCTTTTACACAGGTACGGCGCCCGCGGCGGGATGTGTTCAATGAATCCTCAACGGAACGGCGTCTCTTTTCTTTTGTTCACCCGCTGTACGAGAGGCCAGTAGGAACTGCCCACGCAGCGACCGGAGTTGACCTTTCTAGAGCAACCCGAACCGCTCCGACCAGGCCAGAACGTCACCCGTCGTCGTGTTGCCCCCGCACACCACGAGGCCCAGCCGGGCTCCCTCACCGACCCGCTCCAGGACCTGCCGGGCCGCGGGCAGCAGGCAGCCGGCGGCCGGTTCGGCCCACACCTTGGCGTGGTCGGCGAGTTCGAGCGAGCCGCGCACGGCCTCCCGGTCGGGGACCACGAGCACCTCGGTGACCAGGGCGGACACATGGTCGTAGGTCAGCTGCGACACGGAGGGCGCGCTGAGCGTGGACACGATCGAGGAGAGCGGTACCGGTACCGGGCCGCCCGCCGCCAGTGCCCGGGACATGGCCTCGGCGCCCTCGGTCTCCACACCCCAGATCCGCAGGTCCGGACGGCGGGCCCGCAACGCGGTCGCGACACCGGCGATCAGTGCGCCGCCCCCGACACTCACGAGCACGTCGGTGAGCTCGCCGGCGTCCTCGGCGAACTCCAGTCCGACGGTGCCCTGTCCGGCGATCACCACGGGATCGTCGAACGGGTGCACCAGCGTCAGCCCCTCGTCCCGCAGCCGGGTCACGAGCGAGAACGCGCCGTCCATGTCCTCGGTCAGCTGCACCGACGCGCCCGCCCCCCGCACGATCTCGACGGAGCGGGCGGGCGCCGAACGCGGCATGACCACCGTCGCCTTCACGTCGAGGGCCGCCGCCATGACCGCGAGGGCGATCCCGTGGTTGCCGCCGCTGACCGCCACGACCCCGGCGGCCCGCTCGGCCCCGCTCAGCGACAGCAGCTTGGCCGTGGCCCCGCGCGCCTTGAAGGAGCCGGTGCGCTGGAGCAGTTCCAGCTTCGCCGTGACGGGGACACCGAGCAGCGTGGCCAGGCCGGGGCTCGGCATCGTCGGCGTGCGTACGACGTGTCCGGCGATTCGCTCGGCCGCGTTCTCGATCTCCGTGATCCCGATCAAGTCAGTCATCCTCCCGGCGCGGGGCGATGATCCACGCCGCCTCGCACCCTGGCGCGCGGCGCGGCGTGGGTCAAGGCGGCATCAGAGCTCGCGCCGCAGGAGGAAGTCCAGCAGCGACCGCAGGTCGGCGGCCGTGCCCGCCATGATCGGCACGTCGGCGAGGGCCGCGTCCACGGCGGTGACCTGACGGCGCGCCTCGGCCAGCGCCGCGGCCCGGCCGCCCGCCTCGTCGATCAGCGCGGCCGCTTCCTCGGGCTCCTCGGCGGATTCCAGGAGGGCGACGAGCCGTCCGCTCGCGGGGCCCGACGAGTCGAGCGCCGCCAGCACCGGGAACGTCTTCTTCCGCTCCCGCAGGTCGCCGTGGACGGGCTTGCCGGTGACAGCCGGGTCTCCCCAGACCCCCAACACGTCGTCGACGAGCTGGAACGCGACCCCGAGGTGCCGCCCGGCCCGGTCCAGAGCGGTGACCGTGGTGGGCGGCGCGCCGCCGAGCAGGGCCCCCAGCGCGGCCGCGCAGCCCAGCAGCGCGCCGGTCTTGTGTTCGGCCATCGTGCGGTACGCGCCCGGCCGCACCCGGCCCGGCCCCGTCCACGGACGCGAGGCGAACAGCAGGTCGTCGGCCTGCCCGCGCACCAGGTCACCCAGCGCCCCGGACAGGAGACGCAGGGCCGCGGGGCCGCCCGTCGGCGTCGCGGCGAGCGTCTCGACGGCCAGGGCGAACAGCGCGTCACCCGCGAGGACGGCCGGACCGGTGCCGTACGCCTTCCACACGGTCGGGCGGCGGCGCCGGGCCGCGTCACCGTCCATGATGTCGTCGTGCAGCAGGGAGAAGGCGTGCACCAACTCCACCGCGACCGCCGCGGGCACCCCGGCCCGCCCTGACGCACCGGCCGCCTCGGCCCCGAGGACGGCGAGTGCCTGCCGAACCCCCTTGCCGCCGGACGCGACGGCGGGCCCTCCGCCCACCTCGCACCAGCCGAAGGAGTACGCGGCCATCTCGCCGACCCACGGATGCATCCGTCCGACGGCTTCCCGCAACGCCGGCCGCACCAACGCGCGGCAACGGTCCAGGACTTCGGGTGCGACTACGGCCGACGTCAGCGCCGTCACCGTACGACCTCCGCCCGCAGGCCGAACTCGTCCTGCGCCCGCGCCACCATCTCCCGCGCGTGCCGCAACCCGATCCGCTCCAACACGCGGGTCAGATCGGCCAGTTCGGCCGCGGTCTCGGCGCGGTCGCGGCCGAGCCGGGCCAGCGACTTGGCCAGCCCGAGCCGGGCCAGCGCCTCCCCGCGTGGCTCGCTCATGGCACGGAACTCCGTCAGAGCCCGCTCGTACAGGTCCCGGGCCTCGGCGTAACGCCCGGCCCGGTAGAGGACGTTGCCGCGCATCTTGTGGTTGTACGCCAGCGCGCTGGACAGCTTCATCGTGCGGCACGTCGTCTCCGCCTCGGACAGCAGGGCGAGCGCCCGCTCGGTGTCGCCGTCGCGCACGGAGACGACGTCGGCGAGCCCGCGCAGCGCCCAGGCGTGCCCCCGCCGGTCGTCGGCGCGCGCGGCGATACCGGCCGCCTCCTCGAACATCGCGTACGCCGTGTCGTAGGCGCCGGTGTTGCGGTGCATCTGCGCGATGCCCTCCAGCGCCCACACCGTGTGCCGTGCCTCGCCGCGCCGACGGGCCTCGGCGAGCAACTGCTCGTGCAGCCTGCCGACGGCCTCGTAGTCGCCCTGGATACGGCCGGTCTCGGCCAGGCCCGCCAGCGAGTAGCCGCGGACGACGACGTCTTCGCCGCGCTCACCGAGTTCGGCCGCGAGTTCCAGAAGTCGCCGGGCCAGAGGCAGGGCTCCGCGCTGCCGGGCCAGTGTGCCGCCGCTCCACAGCGCCCAGGCCATCGCCGCGAGGTCCCCGGCCGACCGAGCCGCCCGGTAGCTCGCCTTCCACGCACTGTCCGCCTCCCCGATCCGGCCCAGCCGCCGGTGCGCCTCGGCGACCGCGAGCCCGGAGCGGGCCGCCTCCCCGTGCTGCCCGGCCCGCTCCGCGGCCCTCAACTGCTCGGTACCGGCGGCCAGTACGTCGGTCAGCGAGGAGTTCACCGACAGGGTGGTGAGGGCGCCCTGGTACTCCGGGGCGAATGCCTTGCCGTACATGCATGCCTTTCGGTCCGTATGTCCCCGCCTATGCAACGCATGTCTACATCGTGTGTATACATGACGTGTATAGCGGATCGGGAATCAGCCCCGGCCCGGAGGCCGGGGCTTGGTCTGTCGCCGATCAAGACGCGGGCGAAGCCGGACGGGTTGCCCGTGAGGCGCAGATCACCTCACGAGGCCTCAGTGCTGCTGGGGCTTCTGGGGCGTGGCCTCGCTCGGCCGGACGACGACATGTCCCTGGCCCTGGAGCATCAGCTGCACGGCCTCGCCGGACCCGCCGCGCAGCATCGACCCTATGGACTGTGAACGGTGCAGCGAGGTTCCCAGACCCGCCGTCCAGCCGACGACCGCGTCCGTGTCGACGTACACCGGGTACTGCGGCGACACCGGAATGACCAGCGGATCGCCGTCGCACACCAGGCCCAGCTTGCCGTGCCCGGTGAACACGCTGTTGAACAGGCCGCCGCCGGTCATGCCGGCGCCCTTCACGGTGGCGATCCGGTACGACAACGAGGCGTCGAAGCACAGGACGTTGCGGCCGTTGACGGTGAACTCGTCGCCGGGGTCGATCTCTACGACGAAGCAGTTCTGCGCCTCGTGCGCGAACCATGCCTCGCCCTGCCCACGCACCGCCATGAGGGGAAGCCCCTCACCGGTGACCGCGCGCTTGAGCATGCCGCCCACGCCCTGGCCCTTGCGCTCGAACTGGAGATTGCCGCGGTAGGCGACCATGGCCCCCTGACGGGAGTACATCTCGCCGTTCACCGCGTACTTGATGCACTTGGAGTTCTGGACCGTCATGCCCGGCGCGGCGGCCGGCTGCACCATGTGCTCGCTGGAAAACAGGTCACCCTTCATGCGGGCATCCTGTCCCGGAGGGATGCGTTCCGCCAAGATCGCGGGCCGGGGCGCTTTCCGGTTGCGGCTGTCTCGGGTGCGGCTGCCTGGAGCAGGGCCTTCTCAGGCGCCGAACAGCTGTGTCCAATAAGTGCCCGCCGGGCCGCCGCCCGCGAAGCCGACCCCGATGTGGGTGAACGCGGGCTTGAGGATGTTGGCACGGTGACCCGGGCTGTTCATCCAGCCCTCCACGACCTCGGCCGCGGAGCGCTGGCCGCAGGCGATGTTCTCGCCGATCGTACGCCGGGTGGAGCCCGCGGCGGCGGCCCGGTCCCAGGGCTGTGTGCCTTCGGGCGAGGTGTGGGAGTAGAAGGCACGAGTCGCCATGTCCGCGCTGTACGCCTGCGCGGCGGCGGCCAGCAGCGGATCCACCGCGAGGGACTGCAGCCCGGCCCGGGCGCGTTCCCGGTTGGTGAGCGCGACGACATCGGCCTGCGCACGCGCCAGGTCGGCGGGCGTGAGGGGCCTTGCCCACAGTGCGGTCCAGTACGTGTCACCGGAGCGGGCGTCGGTGACGTACGCCAGGCCGGCGTGGGTGAACGCCGGGTCGTGCAGGGTGCGTCGGGGCTGTTCGGTACGCAGGCAGTACGCCACGAACTCGGCGGGGGTGCGGGGGCCGGAGACCAGGTGCTCGCCGACCGTGACATACGCGTATCCGGCGGCGGCGACGCGCTGGTGGACGGAGACACCGTCCGCGCCCTGCACGCCGAGCCGCCCGGCCGAGGCCATGGCGGCCGCGTGGGCGCGCGCCGCGGCGGACAGGCGCGCGTCGAGGGAGACCGGCGGCGAACCGACCGAGGAGCGGGCGGAGTTGACCAGGCCGAGGAAGCCGTCGGGTTCGGGCATGGCCGGCGACGGTGCCGGGCGGGCCGGGGAAGGGACGAGGGGTGCTGGACGGGCGAGAGGTGGCGCGCCCGGCGTCGGGCGTGTCTGGCGGGTCGCGGAGGGAGCGGTCGGTGCCGGCCCGGGCGTCGCCGACCTGGCGGACGGCGTCGGGCGGGTCCGCGGCGGTGGCGGCGGGTCGTCCGCTACGTCCACTCCGAAGTCGCGGGCCAGGCCGGCCAGGCCGTCGGCGTAGCCCTGGCCCAAAGCCCGCACCTTCCAGCCGTCGCCGCGTCGGTAGATCTCCGCGAGGAGCAGGACGGTCTCCTGGCGCGGGCGTGGTGGGGCGAACCGGGCGAGGGGGCGGCCGCCCGCGTCGGTGACGTTCAGAGTGGGGGCAGGCAGCCGGCCCAGGGGAGTGGCGGGATCGGCGGCGCTGACCACCACCGTGACCCGAGTGGCGCCTGCACGCAGACCCCGCGGATCGACGGTCAGTGTGTCGCCGTGCAGACGGGCGCCCGGAGCGGCCGGCTGGTTGTAGAAGACGAAGTCGTCGTCGCCCCGCACCTTGCCGCCGTCGTCCGTGATGAGCGCGGACACGTCGAAGGGGCCGGCCACCCGGACGCTCACGGCACCGCCCGGGAGGGGCAGATTGCCCCCGGGGACCAATTCGCTCATCGTGCCGTCCTGATGTCTCGTTCGGGACCCCTGGGGGGTCGTCCGGACAACGTGCGTCGGCACGCGAGCGTTCCCCGCCCGTACCCGCCGGCGGTCAGTCCAGGGTGATCCCCGGAGCGATGTCCTCGTGCCGTTCGACCGGCGCGGCGAATCCACGCGTCGCCTTGGTCCGCTTGCCGCAGAACGCGGACTCCAGCGTGCCCAGCATCGTGTTGAGGACGGTGCCGTTGTTGGACGTGTTGGCGAGCGCGCTGAGGCTGCGCCCGCCGTGCTTCGTGGTGAAGGCGTACGTGTAGTACCCCTGGACGGCACCTGTGTGGCCGTACACGGACACGCCGCACGACAGGCTGCGGCGGCGCAGCCCGAGCCCGTACGACTGATGGCTGCCCGCCGGCACCCACCGCCGCATCTGCGCCAGTTGCGCGGCCGAGGTCAGCCGGCCGCCGAGCAGCGCGGTGAGGAAGGTGTTGAGGTCGCGGGTGCTGGAGATGAGCGCGCCCGCGCCCTGTGCCCAGGACGCGGTCTGTCTGGTGGCGTCGACCAGCGCGCCGCCCGACCGGTCCGGAGTGAGGTAGCCCCGCGCGTGCCGGCCGGGGATCTTCGTGGCGGGGTGCACGTAGAAGGTGTCCCGCAGTCGCAGGGGCGTGATGATCCGGCTCTGGTACTCGGTCCCGACCGAGTGGCCGGTCAGCTTCTCGACGAGCATCCCGGCGATGACGAAGTTGGTGTTGGAGTAGGAGTAGACGGCGCCCGGCGCGTTGGTCCGCGGTCGGCGCAGCGACCGCTCCACCAGTTGGCGGGGGGTGAAGACCTTCGTGCGGACCGCCTCGAACCCCGGGACCGTGCTCGCGAACATCTCGTTCGTGTAGTCGTGCAGTCCGCTGCGATGGCTCAGCACGTGGCGCACGGTGATCCGGCTGTCGGGCAGCAGCCCCGGCAGATAGCGGTTGACCGAGGAGTCGAGCTTGAGCTTGTCCTCGTCGACCAGTTGCAGCAACACCGTCGCGGTGAAGACCTTGGTGACGCTGCCGATGCGGAAACGGTCCGTGTCGCCGATGGCCCGCTGGGTCTTCCGGTCGGCGACGCCCGCGGCGGCCAGACGTGCCGTGCCGCCGCTGTCGATCCGCGCCATCGCGCCGGGAGCCCCCTGCTTCAGCGCCGTGCGCAGGACGCTCCGCAGACCGGTGAGGTCGGGTTTGGGCAGGGCGCCGGCCGAGGTGGTCCCGGTCTCGGGGGTCGTTGACTCCTGGGGCGCGGCATGCGCGGGAACCGCCAGCAGGGACAGTAGAACCGCCCCCGCCACCGTGCCGCTGCGCACTGTTGCTGTTGCCATGCGACTGCACTCCTGTCCTGTCGGAACGTCACATCGGCACAGCGGCGCCTCGGTTGGGCACCTGGTCGCTTGATCATCAGCTCACCTGGTCACACGGGGGTCTCTGCGCGATGCGGATGCGCGCAGTATCGCTGCCGAACCGCACGAAACAGGTCATTTCGGCCCTGAGTCCACCGCCATCCCGCCTGCTCAAACGGCTGGCGCGTCGACACCGACGTCGAGTGCTACTGCAACACCCTCGTCAGCTGGGAGAACTCCGTCGACGACCGCTGGGACGACACCCCCGCCTGGACCCGGCACGCCGGCCCCGGCGGCTGGAACGACCTCGACGCCCTCGACGTCGGAAACGGCGAGATGGACGGCCTCACCAAGGCCGAGCGGCAGAGCTACGCCACGCTGTGGGCCATCGCCAAGTCCCCCCTCTACACCGGCGACGACCTCACCCGCCTCGACTCCTACGGTCTGTCCCTGCTGACCAACCGCGAGGTCATCGCCGTCAACCAGGGCGCCACCCCGCCCGCGCGCCCGGTGACCGCCTCCGCCCCCCAGCAGGTGTGGGCGGCGAACCCCGACGGCACCTACACCGTCGCCCTGTTCAACCTGGCCGACGCGCCCGCCGCCGTCACCGCCGACTGGTCCACCCTCGGCTTCACCGGTAGGGCGGCCGTCCGGGACCTGTGGAACCACGAGAACCTCGGCACGCACAAGAACAAGGTCACCCAGGCCCTCCCCGCCCACGGCTCCCGCCTGTTCACCGTCACCCCGCGGGGCAGTGCGCTCACGGCGACCGCCTACGAGGCCGAGTCCCCGGCGAACACCCTCAGCGGCAACGCCTCCTCGGCCGACCGCTCCGCCTGCTCGGGCGGCAAGAAGGTCGGCAACCTGTACCTCGGCGGCAAGCTCCGCTTCAACGACGTCGTCGTGCCCAAGGCCGGCACCTACTGGGTCAAGGTGGCCTACGTCAGCGGTGACGCCCGCTCCGTCGACGTCTCCGCCAACACCGGCGGCGCCACCCGCCACAAGTTCCCGTCCACCGGCGACTGGGGAACCGTCGGGACGGTCTCCGTGCCGGTCGCGCTGAAGGCGGGCAGCAACACCGTCACCTTCGACAGCGGTACGGGCTACGCACCCGACATCGACCGCATCGACGTACCGAAGACGTCCTGACTGTCGAAGTGGTACGGGGCCGGGGCATCTTCCGGATCGACGCCAACCTGGGTACCCCGGCGGCGATGATCGAGATGCTCCTCTCGTCCCGCCCGGGCCACGTCGAACTCCTCCCGGCCCTCCCCGACCCGGGCGCGGTCCGGCTCCCTCACCGGGGCCGGTGCCCGCGGCGGCTTCGTCGTCGACCTGGACTGGCGGGCCGGCCGGCCGGCCCGGGCCCGGATCCGCGGCGTGGGCGGCCGGACCACCACCGTGGCACACGGAGATAGGGTCCGTACCGTGAGTCTGAAGCCCGGAGAGTCCGTCACGTCGAAGGAAATCGCACGGTGAAGGCCCGTGCCGTACGTGCGGGCCTGGCAGTCGTCGTACTGCTGCCGGCCTCCGCCTGCCAGTCCACGTCCAGCCCCGCCGGAGCCTTCGACGTCCCCGCCGGCGTGGTCACCTGGGGTGCGAGCGCCGACCGCTTCGGCGAGGCCGCCGCCGACCGCGGCTACCGGCTGGTCGTGCACACCAGCGTCGGGGGCCGCGATCCGCGGATCAGGCTCTCCAACGCCTTCGGAGACCAGCCGGTGACCTTCGACAGCGTGTACGCCGGCCTCCAGAAGAACGGCGCCGAACTGGTCCGCGGCAGCAACCGGCGCCTGACCTTCGGCAGGGCGCGCTCCGTCACCGTCCCCGCCGGGGAGACGGTACTGAGCGACCCGCTGCCGGGAAGGCTGCCCGCCGCGAGCAACCTGGTGGTCAGCATCCACACGTCCGACGCGGCGGGCCCCGCAACCGGCCACTGGATGGCCCTGCAGACGTCCTACGCCACCCGGGGCGACCACACCGCCGAGGAGAGCGCCGCGAACTGGACGGAGACCACCGGCTCCTGGTTCTACCTCGACGCGGTCTCCCTCCGGGCGAGCGCGGGCACCGGAGCCGTGGTCGCACTCGGGGACTCCGTCACCGACGGCTGGCAGTCCACCAGTGACCGCAACCGCCGCTGGCCCGACTACCTCGCCCGCCGCCTCCAACGCGCAAACACCTCGGTCAAGGGCGTCGCCAACGAGGGCATCGCCGGAAACAAGGTCCTCGCCGACGGCGCCGGACCAAGCGCCCTGAACCGGCTGGACCGGGACGTGCTCTCCCAGCCCGGCCTGCGCACCGTGTTCCTCTTCGAGGGCGTCAACGACATCAAGGCCCACACGGGCGTCACCGCGGACGATCTGATCGAGGGCTACCGCGAGATCGTCGACCGGGCGCACACGGCCGGCAAGTGCGTCGCCGCGGCCACCGTCGGCCCCTTCAAGGGCTGGTCCGAATGGGACCCGGACGCCGAGGCCGTACGCCGGGAGGTCAACGCGTTCATCCGCACCAGCGGCGAGTTCGACACCGTCACCGATGCCGACCGCATCCTCCGAAGCCCCTACGACCCCGAGCGCATCCACCCCGCCTTCGACGGAGGCGACCACCTGCACCCCAACGACAAGGGAATGCAGGCCATGGCCGACGCCGTCGACCTCAAGAGCCTGGACTGCGCCGACCCGCTGCCGTAGTCCCGGACGGCGATCCTAGGCCCGGTCCACTCGGCTCCGGAGTGATCAGGCCTTCCCGGTAGGCGACCGCCACCGCCTCCGTACGGCTCGCCGCGCCCAGCTTGGCGAGGATGTTGGAGACATGGACGCTCGCCGTCTTGCCGCTGATGAACAGCTCCTCGCCGATCTGCCGGTTGCTGCGGCCCAGGGCGAGGAGCCGCAGCACGTCCTGCTCGCGCGCGGTGAGGATCGCGACGCGGTCGGCGGCGGACGGGGTGTCCGACAGACGGCCGCGGCGGATCAGGGAGTCCAGCTGCGCGAGAAGCGGGGCCGCACCGAAACGGACGGCCGTCTCGCGGGCCGCGCGGGCCTGGACGGCCGCCTCCTCACGCCGGTCGGCCGCCAACAGCGTCTCCGCGAAGCTCACTTGGCAGCGCGCCCGCTCGTACACATCGCCGAAGTCGAACGCCTCGACCGCCCTCGCCCAAGCCGCCACGTCCGGTCCGGTCACGGCCCGCGCCCACTCCGCCTCCGCGCGGGCCAGCCACGCCTGCCCCTCCGGACCCTGCGGGGTGCCGTCCTCGCCGCGTACGGCCGTGACGCGGGCCAGGTCGCGCAGTTCGGTCGCCGTGGCCACCCAGCCGCGCGCCCCGGCCTCGTCCCCGGTGCGGCGCAGTGCGACGGCCCGGTCGGCCACCGCGGACAGCGCGAGGGCGGCCAGCCGGACCGTGACGTCCGGGAGGGTCCCCGCGTCGTCGGTGAGGGCCGCGACGGTGGACCGCATCCGCTCCACGGCCGCCTCCGGGTCCCCCCGCCGCGCGGCCGCGTCGGTCAGCACGATGCCCGCGACGAGCGTGCCCATCCAGTCGAACGGCCCCTCCAGCAGGGCGCCGGCCCGGTCGGCGGCCTTCAGGTCACCGCGCGCCAGCGCCACGTACAACGCCGGGCCCACCGTGTATCCCCCGGCGGCCGGCAGCACCTCGGCGTCCGAGGCGGCCGCATCGACGCACTCGTCCCAGCGGCCCAGCGTGTACAGCACCAGCAGCCGGAGATAGCGCATCTCCAGCGGATACGGCGACGACAGCAGTCCCGCCCGCCGGGCCCGGTCCAGTCCCTCGGTCAGCCACGGCAGACACTCGTCGAGGTCACCCGACTCGAAGCAGCCGACGGCGAGGTTGAACAGGGCGCGCATCTCCACCGGCGTGTTGCCCGCACCACGCGCGAGGTCCCGGGCCTCCCGCAGCCGTTCCCGGCCCTCCGGGGTACGGCGGCCGCCCCCTTCGAGACTGGCCAGGGAGACGAGCAGGTCGGCCCGGGCGTCCGCCACGTCCAGTCGCTCGGCGATGGCCAGGGCCTGCCGGGCGACCCGCAACGCGGTCTCGTTCGCACCGACCTGACGTGCCGCCATGACGTGCGTGGCCGCCGCCCACACCCAGGTGCGGGACGGGGGATCGGCGGGAATCAGGGCGAGCGCCTCGCTGCTGTAGGCGAAGGCGGCGGTCAGGCTGTCGACGGTGATCAGGTTCCCGGCGAGCGTGTACCGCACTCGGGCGGCCAGCTCGGAGTCCGCGTCCTGGCCGATGCCCGCGAGCGCGGCCCGGGTGAGGGAGACCGCCCGGTGTGCCTCACCGGCGTGCGCGGCCGCCGCGGAGGCCCGCAGGGTGAGCGTCACCCGGTCGATTCCCTCGCCGGTGGGCCGTGCCGTCGGTTCCACCGCCGACCACAGGTCCAGGACGGCTTCGAGGTGGCGTAGCTCCTCGGCGGGCGCGCCGACCCGCTGGGCGTGGTCCGCGGCCTCCAGTGAGGCGGCGAGCGCCTCGGGCAGGTCGTGGCTCTCCCGGTAGTGGTGGGCACGCTCGGCGGCACTGTCGGTCCGGTGCCCGCGGCCGGCGAGCAGCCGGGCGAAAGCGCCGTGCAGCCGGGACCGTTCACCCGGGAGCAGATCCGCGTACACCGCCTCGCGGGCCAGGGCGTGCCGGAAGGCGTACGTGTCGCCGTCCCCGGGGGCCAGCAGCTGCCGTCCCACGGCCTCGCGAAGCGCCGACTCCAGCTCGTCCTCGGGGAGCCCCACGGCCTCCCGCAACAGGTCGTGCTCGACGCGGCGCCCGGCCACCGCGGCCGTGCGCAGCACCTGCTGGGCGGTGTCGGAGAGCTGCTCGAAGCGGATGAGGAGGACGTCCGCGAGGCCGCTGGGCACCCCGCCGACGTCCGTCTCGGTGGCCGCGACCAGTTCCTCCGCGTAGAAGGCGTTTCCCTCGGCGCGCTCGACGATCCGGCGGACCGTGGCGTCCGGTAGCGGACGGTCCTGGACCGCGCGCACCAGCCGGCTCACCTCGGCATCCGCCATGGGCCGCAGTTCCAGCCGCTCCACGGCGGGCAGCCGCACCAGCTCGGCCAGCAGCGGACGCAGGGGGTGGCGGCGGTGCAGGTCGTCGGCGCGGTAGGAGGCGAACAGCGCCAGCCGGTGCGTGGGCGCGCCGCCCGCGGCCCGCTGGAGGATGCCCCGGCTGAGCAGGAACCGCAGGAGGTCCCGGGAGGACTGGTCGGCCCAGTGCAGGTCCTCCAGGACGAGGAGCAGGGGAGTGATGTCCGCCAGGTCGGCCAGCAGCCCCGCGATGCCTTCGAACAGCCGCAGCCGTCCGCCCACGTCCCGCACGGCGTCCGTGCCGCCGCCCAGCAGCCGGTCGACCACCGGATGCCCGGCGAGGGCGCCCGCGAACCGCTCGTCGCCCGCGAGCACACCCAGGATCTCGGTGAACGGCAGATACGGCAGACCGACGTCCCCGAGGTCCACGCAGTGCCCGGTGAGCACCGTCATCCCGGCTGCGGCGGCCCGCCCGGCCACCTCGTCGAGCATCCGCGTCTTGCCGACCCCGGCGTCCCCGGCGATCAGGACCGCCCGGGACGTACCGCCCCTGGCGCGTTCCAGTACACCGGTGAGGCGTGCGAGTTCGTCCTCCCGGCCGATGAGCGGAGTGGAGCTCGAGATCTGCGGCACGCGTCCATCCTGGCAGGTGGCACTGACAGCGCCTCGGCGAACAAAGGGCGACCGAGCCGACCCCAAGGGGCGCGGGGCCGGCGCGGGGCTCTATCGACATGTGGCTCCGCCGCGGGGGCGCGACCAGCCACGGACAACCTGCGCCCGCGGCCGGTCGGACCCCCCGGGCTCTCAGGCGCTCACTACCCCAGCGTCCGAGCCCAGTCGGCCGGCACCCGCCCCGCGGGCCCCGGCGCCGGCTGGTCCGAGGGATGGCTGGCCGGTGGCGCGAGTTCCGGCCCGGCTTCGTACATCTCGTTCGTCGCGAAGTCCCAGTACCAGCCCTCACCCGGCTCGAAGCTCTGCACCAGCGGATGACCGGTCTCCCGGAAGTGACCGGTGGCGTGCTTGCCCGGCGACGAGTCGCAGCAGCCGACATGGCCGCACTGCGCACAGCGGCGCAGATGGAACCACCATCCGCCGGCCGCGTCGCACTCCACGCACCCGGCGCCGCTCGGCGGAACGCCCGGCTCGATTCCGTCGATCGCGTTGTCGCTGGTCATGCCGGCTCCTCGGGTGCTGTGTCGGACTCCGCGGCCGTGAGCGGGAGAAGGACCTGGAAACGGGTGTCACCCGGCTCGGACTCGACCTGGAGCGTGCCGTGGTGCTTGTTGACGACGATGCGCCAGGAGATGTCCAGGCCGAGCCCGGTGCCCTCGCCCACCGGCTTGGTGGTGAAGAAAGGGTCGAAGATACGGCCGCGGACGTCCTTGGGGATGCCGGGGCCGGTGTCGCGGAACTCCACCAGCAGCCGGTCGTTGTCGAGGGCCGTCCGCACGGTCAACGTGCCCTCCCCGCCGGTACCGTTGATGGCGTGGACCGCGTTGTCGATCAGGTTCGTCCACACCTGGTTGAGCTCCGCCGGGTACGCCGGGATCCGCGGGACCTCACGGTCGTACTCCTTGACGACCTTGATCCGTGGCCCGATCTTGCCCGACAGCATCAACAGGGTGCTGTCGAGGAGTTCGTGAACGTCGGCGACCTGGTACGGGGCCCGGTCGAGCTGGGAGTACTGCTTGGCGGCGCCGACCAGATGGGAGATCCGGGTGGTGGAGTCCTCGATCTCGTCCATCAACAACTCGGTCTCGACCGTGTAGTTGAGCCAGCCGATCGCGCTCGGCAGCATGTCCTCGTCCACGGCCGCCGCGACCTGGTCCAGCCAGTCGATGTCGAGCCCGGCCTGGACGAAGGTGGGCGCGATCCGCCAGCCCTCGGGAATGTCGTGGTCGTCGAGCCAGTCGGTGACGACGTCCTCGCGGTCCGATGCCTCCAGGGGACTCAACGAGGGTGCCTTGGCGACGCGTTCGGCGGTGCGTTCCTGGATGTCGATGAGGTTCGCCAGGGTCTCCGGCGAGAACGAGCCCGCGGAGATCACCCGCAGCTTGTGCCGCATCTTGCCCACGCGTTCACGCAGCGTCGCGGTCGCCCGGACGGCCGCCGCCGCGGGGTTGTTGAGCTCGTGGGTGAGGCCGGCGGACAAGGAGCCCAGTGCCAGCAGCCGTTCACGCTGCCCGATGACCCGTTGCGTGCTCTTGGCCCCGAAGAACAGCCCCTCCAGCAGATGCACCGCCATCGGGAACCACTCCCGCATGAAGCTCGCGAACGTCTCCGCGGGCAGCACGAAGAACCGCGTCGGTTCCGTGACGCGCATCGAGTTGTTGTATCCCTGCCGCACTCGGTCACCGAGATACGCCTGCATGGCCCCCGAGTACACCCCGCGCTGGGAGGTCCGGTTGACCTCCACGTCGTCGCCGCCGACCCGGCGGGAGAGCACGACCGTGCCCTCGATCATGACGTAGAAGCAGGTCGCGGGCTCGCCCTCGGTGTAGACGGGACCGGGCTCGAACCTCTCGATTCGTCCCTCGCTGCACAGCCGTCCGAGCTGCTCGGGGGAGAGCTTCTCGAACAGGAACAGCGAGCCGACCTCCTGCGGGCTGCAGGGCATCACCTGCCCGCTCACGACTGCTCCAGATACCGGTGGACGAGCATCACGGCCATGGCTCCCTCTCCGACGGCGGACGCGACCCGCTTCGCCGACTCGGCACGGGCGTCGCCCGCGACGAACACGCCGGGAATGCTGGTCTCCAGGTGGTACGGCGGCCGGTCCAGCTCCCAGCCCGCGGGCGGTCGCCCGTCGGGGGTCAGGTCGGGTCCGGCCAGGATGAACCCGTGCTCGTCCCGCAGTACCGTGCCGTTCAGCCAGTCGGTCAGCGGGGCCGCGCCGATGAAGACGAACATCCACTGGGCGTCGACCAGTTCGGTCCGCCCGCTGTCGACGTCGCGCAGCGTCAGCTGCTCCAGGTGCCCGGAGCCGTGCGCGGCCTCCACGACCGTGCGGCAGCGCACCGAGATGTTCGGCGACTCCTCGATCTGCTGGATCAGGTAGTGGGACATCGACGCCGTCAGCGACTCCCCGCGCACCAGCAGGGTCACCGACTTGGCGCCGCGGGCCAGGTACATCGCCGCCTGCCCCGCGGAGTTGGCGCCGCCGACGATGTACACGTCGTGGCCCTGGCAGGAGGCCGCCTCCGTCAGGGCCGAGCCGTAGAAGACCCCACAGCCCGTCAGGTCGTTCGTGCCGGGCGCCTGGAGCTGCCGGTAGGAGACGCCGGTCGCCAGGATCACGCTGTGCGCGGCGACCGCCGAGCCGTCCGAGAACCGTACGACGCGCGCGGCGCCGTTGATCTCCAGTCCCGTCACGTCGCGGGCGCTGAGGATCTCGGCGCCGAACTTCGTCGCCTGCCGTCGGGCCCGGTCGGTGAGCTGGGCTCCCGACACGCCGTCGGGGAAGCCGAGGTAGTTCTCGATGCGGGAGCTCTGCCCGGCCTGCCCGCCGGTCGCCGACCGCTCCACGAGCACGGTCCGCAGCCCCTCGGAGGCCCCGTACACGGCCGCGCCGAGCCCGGCCGGGCCGCCGCCGATGACGACGAGGTCGTAGAAGTCCGCCTCGGGTGTGGTGGCCAGCCCCACTCGCGCGGCCAGCTCAGGGGCCTCCGGTTCGACCAGGGGTGTGCCGTCCGGGGTGATCACGAGCGGCAGCCGCGTCGCGTCCTGCCCGGCCGCCGCCAGCAGGCGCTGCCCCTCGGGCTCGTCCGCCGAGTACCAGCGGTACGGCACCTGGTTGCGCGCCAGGAACTCCCGGACGTCCGAGGAACGCGCCGACCAGCGGTGTCCGACCACCTTGGTGGCGGGCACGGGCCGGTAGTCGCTGCTCCGCCATGCCTGAAGGAGGTCGTCCAGGACCGGGTACAGCTTCTCCTCGGGCGGGTCCCACGGCTTGAGGAGGTAGTGGTCGAGGTCGACGACGTTGATCGCGTCGATCGCCGCGTTCGTGTCCGCGTACGCCGTCAGCAGCACCCGCCGGGCGCCCGGATACACGTCCAGGGCCTGTTCCAGGAACTCGATGCCGTTCATCTGCGGCATCCGGTAGTCCGCCAGGATCACCGCCACCAGGTCACCGCGCAGCTTCAGCTCGCGCAGCGCCTCCAGCGCGGACTCGCCGGACTCGGCGCGCACGATCCGGTACGACTCGCCGTAGCGCCGTCGCAGGTCCCGGGCGACGGCCCGGGACACCCCCGGGTCGTCGTCCACGGTCAAGATGACGGTCCGCGCTGCGTCCGCGGCCTGTGTCATGCGTCTCCCACCCGAGATCGGACTCACGGCACGGTGAAACCCGTGGTCGTGCAGCCACCGGGCCGGTTCCCGCCCATCGTATGTTCGATCGAGCCGCTTCGCTCACGTATGCGGGAGCCTGCCGGGAGGTCAGCCCCGGCGCGGTGCGAGCACGCAGAACTCGTTGCCCTCGGGATCCCTGAGCGTCACCCACGGCTGCTCGCCCTGGCCGACATCCGCGTGGCGCGCGCCGAGGGCGAGAAGGCGGGCCACCTCGGCCTCCTGGTCGTCCGGCCGGAAGTCGAGATGGAGGCGGTTCTTGACGGTCTTGCCCTCCGGTACCGGCGCGAAGTTCAGTCCGGGAAGGCTGTCCTTCTCCGGCCGGATCTCGAACTCGTCGGGGAGGTCACCCACGACCACCCATCCCAGCGCCTCCGCCCACCAGCGGCCCAGAGCGGCCGGATCGGCCGCGTCCACGACAACCTGCTCCCATTCCAAGGTCATGACGGCAAGGCTAGTGAAAACTGGGTACCGGCACGGGGAACACCACACTAGGAGGCCGGCAGCATGACGCGCCCGATCACGGCAGGGGTCGACGGAACCGAGGAGAGCCTGGCCGCGTTGGCCTGGGCAGGCCGGGAGGCGGTCCGACGGGGGCTGCCGCTGCGAGTGGTGCACGCCTGGCGGTACGAGCCGCACGAGGTGGTGGAGGCGGCGGACCCCGACGTGCAGGCCGGATGGGCCAAGGAGGCGGTGGGCGAGGCCGCCCGCACGGTCACCGAGCGGCACCCCGACCTCGAGGTGTCCACGGACGTGCTGACGGGCACCGACGTGGACGCGCTGGTCGCCGCGGCGGCGGAGGCCGAGATGCTGGTGCTCGGCTCACGCGGGCACGGCCGGCTGGTCGGCTTCCTGGTCGGCTCGGTCGGCCAGCAGGTGATCGTGGAGGCGGCACGGCCGGTCGTGCTGGTGCGTGCGGGCGACGAGCCCTCCGGCGAGGCCGGCGGGCGCGAGATCGTCGTGGGCCAACAGGGCGGCCCTGAGGACAGCACCGAGGTGCTGCGGTTCGCGTTCGAGGCGGCCGCGGCGCGCGGCGCGACCGTGCGTGCGGTGCGGGCCTGGACCTTGCCGCCCGTCTTCGCCTACAGCCCCGGCTCGCTCAAGCTCCTCGACGAGGCCGGCGGCCTCGAACCGTACGAGAAGAAGGCCCTGTCCGCGGCACTGCAGCCGTTGCGGGACCGCTTCCCCGACGTGCCGGTCGTCGAGCATGTGGAGATGGGCAGCGCCGGGCAGGTGCTGCTGTCGGTGGCCGTAAACGCCCAGCTGGTGGTCGTCGGGCGCCGCGCCCACCGGACGGCCGTCGGTGCCCGCATCGGCTCGGTCGCCCATGGCGTCCTGCATCACGCGGGCTGCCCGGTGGCCGTGGTGCCGCACGTTTGAGTCAGTCGGCGGAGGGGGTGGGCTGGAGCGTCTCGCGCGCCTTGGGAAGGATGTTGTTGATGTAGTCCTGGACGACCGTGTCCAGCCCGATGTCGTGCTGGGCCCGCTCGGACAGGTACCAGCGGTGTTCCAGCAGCTCGTGGTAGATCTCGGCCGGGTCCATGGAGCCACGCAGTTCGAGGGGCACGGCCCGCACGGTGGGGCGGAAGACGTCCCGCACCCAGCGGTGGGCGAGCACCTCCGGGCGGGCCGCGAGGGGGTCGCCCGGGGCGTAGTCGTCCTGGGTGGCCATCCAGGACTCCAGGTCGCCGAGGAGCCGGCGGGCCTGGTTCTCCTCGGTGTCCAGGCCGGTCAGCCGCAGGAGCTGGCGCTGGTGGTGGCCGGCGTCCACGACCTTCGGCACGAAGGTGACGGTGTCGCCGTTGGAGGAGTGCTCGATCTGCATCTCGGCCACGTCGAAACCGAACTCGTTCAGACGGCGGATCCGGCGTTCGATGTAGTGGTACTTGCCCGCGGGGTAGACGGACTTGCGGGTCAGTTCCTTCCACAGGCGCCCGTAGCGCGCGCAGATCTCCATGCCGAACTCGATCGGGTCCACGGACGGGTGCAGCGCCCCGGACGCCTCCAGGTCGAGCAGCTCGCCGCTGATGTTCACCCGGGCCAGGTCCAGGTCGTAGTCGCGCTGCCCGGTGCTGAGCTGCGGGTGCAGGTCACCGGTCTCCGCGTCCACCAGATACGCGGCGTACGCGCCCGCGTCGCGCCGGAAGAGCGTGTTGGACAGAGAGCAGTCGCCCCAGGCGAATCCCGCCAGGTGCAGCCGCACCAGCAGCACCGCCAGGGCGTCCATCAGCCGGTGCATCGTCGCGGGCCGCATCGTCGTCTCGAACATCGACCGGTACGGCATCGAGCCGCCGAGGTGCCGGGTGATCAGCACCGGCTCCAGGGGCGCGTCGCCCGCGTCGGTGCGTCCGGTGACCACGGCCAGCGGGTCGACCGCGGGGATGCCGAGCCGGTCCAGGTCGCGCAGCAGCTCGTACTCGCGCAGGGCCGGGCGCTCGGCGAGCTCCTTGACGGCGATCACCTCGTCGCCGGCACGGGCGTAGCGCACGACGTGGCGGGAGATGCCGCGCGGCAGCGGCACCAGGTACTCGTCGGGCCACTCCTCCAGGGGGAGGTGCCACGGCAGTTCGAGCAGGAGCGCGGGGTGCTCCGGGTTGGTCGCGCTGATCTGCAGTGCCATGGGTCGCGTGTCCTCATCTTGCGTCGCGTACTGCCTCGCCGGTGATCGTCACCTCACTTTAGAGCGCGCGCTCCCTGGCCTGAAGTGCCGCTTCACGGACCGGACCGCGGTGCGCGGGCCCGTGCCCGGGCAGCAGCAGGTCGCCCGCCAGTCCTTCGAGTACGTCCAGCGAGGCCACGGCACGGGCCCGCTCGTGGTGGAACATGTCGGGCAGCAGCTGCGGACCCTTGATCCGCGAGGTGGGGTGAGCGCTCACCAGGGCGTCGCCCGAGATCACCACTCCGGCGTCCGGGAGGTGGAAGGCGGCGTGTCCGTCGGTGTGACCGGGCGTGTGCACCGGGACGGGCCGGCCGGGCAGATCGAGCGGACCGGTCGCCGGGAACGACTCGGGCGAGGCGACCGGGACCGGGACGGTGCCGCCCGAGCGGATCGCGTGCACGGCCCACGGCAGGACACCGGGCCGCCAGCCGTTCCTCAGGACCGTGCCGACGCTCACCTGGTGCAGGAACTCCCGCCGGGCGTGCGGCACTTCGGCCTCGTGCAGGTAGACGGGCATGCCGTACGCGGCGCGCAGATGCTCGGCGGAGCCCAGGTGGTCGTTGTGAGCGTGCGTGATCAGCACGGCCGTGACCGCCTCCGGTGAACTGCCCACCTCCGCAAGGGAGCTGAGAAGCTGCTCCCGGTCGCCGGGGTATCCGGTGTCGACCAGCGTGGCGGAGTCGCCCTCCGTGAGGATCACCCAGTTCGTGTTGCTGCCGTGCACCAGATAGGTGCCGTCGGCGACCTGCTGCACATCTGCCCGCATGATCGTCCCCGCGTGATGAGGTCCGGCTCGACGGGGACAGCAAAGCAGATGATCACAGGGCCGGAACCAGCGGGTGAGCCGGGGATCGGGTGCACCCCGATCAAGGGCAAGAGGCCGCCTCCGGCACCGTCCGCCGGAGGCGGCCCCCGCGCGCCTTCGAAGCGGCCGCCTCTCCGCCTCGGCGCACGCCGTCCTGGCGCGTCACTGCACGCCCGGCGGCCGGAACTGGATGCTGATGCGCGGTCCGGCGGCGCGCGTGGTCTTGGGGATGGAGTGCTCCCAGGTCCGCTGGCAGGAGCCGCCCATCACGATCAGGTCGCCGTGCCCGAGCGGCCGTCGGACCGTGTCCCCGCCGCGCATCGGTCGCAGCAGCAGGTCGCGGGGGGCGCCGACCGAGAGGATCGCCACCATGGTGTCCTCGCGGGCGCCCCGCCCGATCCGGTCGCCGTGCCAGGCCACGCTGTCCCGGCCGTCGCGGTAGTAGCACAGCCCGGCCGTGGTGAAGGGCTCGCCCAGTTCCTCGGCGTAGCGCGCGGACAGCGACTCGCGGGCCTTGGCCAGCAAGGGGTGCGGCAGTGCGTCGTCGGCCCCGTAGAACGCGAGCAGTCGAGGTACCTCGACGACGTGGTCGTACATCTTCCGGCGCTCCGCCCGCCAGGGCACTTCGGAGGCCAGCTGCTCGAACAGCTCGTCCGAACCGCTCAGCCAACCGGGCAGCACGTCGATCCAGGCGCCGAGGCCGAGCGCGGTGCGGCGGATCCCGTCGAGGGGGCCGAGGCGGAGCTCGTCGGTCTGGTCGAAGAGGGAGCCCTGGAGATGCCTGGTCATGAGACCAGCGTACTCCTTAATCGAATATTTGTTCCTATGGGGTGCGAGTTCTCGGCCGGTGGCGTGCGGGTGCTCGGGTCAGGCTCTTTCGATACATCGCTGTATTGGATACATTCCCGTATCGAACGGAGGTTCTGACATGGCGGTCGAGGAGACGACCAGGCGCGTGACCAGGCGTCGCGTCCGCACGCGGGCCAACCTGCTGGACGCCGCCTTCGCGGTCTTCGCCGCCAAGGGCTTCGGGCGGGTCTCGATCGAGGAGGTCTGCGAGGCCGCCGGCTACAGCCGGGGCGCCTTCTACTCGAACTTCGACAGCCTGGACGAGCTGTTCTTCGCCCTGTACCGGCAGCGGGCCGACCTGATCGCCGAGCAGGTGGCCGACGCCCTGGCCCTGGACGGACCCGAACTCGACGTGCCGGCGTCCGTGGACCGGGTCACCGAGGTGCTCCTGCTCGACGTGGACTGGCTGCTGGTGAAGACGGACTTCCTGGTGCACGCCGCCCGCGACCCGGCCGTCGCGCACTCCCTGCTGCAACACCGGGAGCGGCTGCGGCGGGCCATCGAGGACCGGCTCGCCCGGGCCACGGGACACACCGCACTGCCCGCCGTGCTCGACGGCATCGAGGGCGCCGCCCGCGCGGTCGTCGCCGCGTACGACGGAGTCACCACCCAACTGCTGCTGGACAAGGACGTCGAACGCGCCCGCGTCTGGCTGGGGCAGTTGCTCACCGCGCTGCTGACCGACGGCAGCGGCACACCCGGACAAGACCCCCTGAGACCCCAATGAGAAGGGCAACGGTCGCCATGGATGCGGACGTCATCGTCGTCGGAGCCGGACTCGCGGGCCTGGTCGCCGCGCACGAACTGACCAGCCGGGGCCGCAGGGTCGCGCTGGTGGACCAGGAGAATGCCGCCAACCTCGGCGGGCAGGCGTTCTGGTCCTTCGGAGGGCTGTTCCTCGTCGACTCTCCGGAACAGCGGCGCCTCGGCATCAAGGACTCCTTCGACCTCGCCTGGAACGACTGGCAGGGCAGCGCGCAGTTCGACCGGACCGACGACGAGGACTCCTGGGCGGTGCGCTGGGCGCGCGCCTACGTCGAGTTCGCGGCGGGCGAGAAGCGGTCCTGGCTGGAGGGGCACGGCATCAAGTTCCTGCCGACCGTCGGCTGGGCCGAGCGCGGCGACCTGACGGCCCACGGACACGGCAACTCCGTACCCCGCTTCCACATCGCCTGGGGCACCGGCACCGGGGTCGTGGAGCCGTTCGTCGAGTACGCCAAGCAGGCCGAGCGCGACGGGCTGCTCACCTTCCATCACCGCCACCAGGTCGACGAACTCGTCGTCGAGGAGGGCACGGCGCGTGGGGTGCGCGGCACTCTGCTGGAGGAGGACGACTCCCCCCGCGGTGTCGCCTCCAACCGTGACCGCGTGGGCGACTTCGAGCTCACGGCCCGGGCCGTCGTCGTCACCACCGGCGGCATCGGCGCCAACCACGACATCGTGCGCCGGTACTGGCCGGAGCGGCTCGGCACCCCGCCCGCCGAGATGGTCACCGGAGTGCCCGCCTACGTCGACGGCCGGATGCTCGACATCAGCGCGAACGCCGGCGCGCGCCTGGTCAACCGCGACCGCATGTGGCACTACACCGAGGGCCTGCAGAACTGGGACCCGATATGGCCGGGCCACGGCATCCGCATCCTGCCCGGCCCGTCCTCGATGTGGTTCGACGCCCTCGGCCGCCGCCTGCCCGAGCCGTGCCTGCCCGGCTACGACACTCTCAGCACGCTCAAGTACCTGCGCACCACCGAGGACATCGCGGAGCACGACCACTCCTGGTTCATCCTCACCCAGAAGATCATCGAGAAGGAGTTCGCGCTGTCGGGCTCCGAGCAGAACCCCGACATCACCGCCAAGGACCGGGCCGGCTTCCTGCGCACGCGGGTGCTCGGCAAGGGGGCGCCCGGCCCCGTGGACGCGTTCCTGCGCAAGGGCGCGGACTTCGTGTCCGCCCCGAACCTGGAGCAGCTCGTCGAGAAGATGAACGCACTGACGGACAAGGCGCTGCTGGACGCCGCCGGGATCCGGCGCCAGATCGAGGCCCGCGACCTCCAGATCGCCAACGCCTACAGCAAGGACGCCCAGGTGCAGGGCATCCGCAACGCCCGCCGCTACATCGGCGACCGCCTCGGCCGTGTCGCCACCCCGCACCGCATCCTCGACCCGGCCGCCGGGCCCCTCATCGGCGTCAAGCTGCACACCCTCACCCGAAAGACCCTCGGCGGCATCCAGACCGACCTCGACTCGCGCGCCCTCGGCACCGACGGCAAGCCCCTCGACGGTCTGTACGCGGCGGGCGAGGTGGCCGGCTTCGGCGGTGGCGGCGTCCACGGCTACAACGCGCTGGAGGGCACCTTCCTCGGCGGCTGCCTCTTCTCCGGGCGGGCGGCGGGGCGGGCCGCCGCCCGGCAGACGGCCTGACCGCTACGGCCCGTCTCCCTCTCCCTGAAGGAGGCGGGCCAGCACGGCGGCGTGGCTGTGGTCGGGGGACTTGGCGGCGGTCAGCAGGGTCGTGGTGGATGTGGCGGCCAACTCCCTGACGTGATCGAGCAGTTCGACCGCCTCCGGAGCGGCCAGCTCGGCCTCGTACCGCCGGCTGAACTCCTCGTACGACCCCTCGCCCGCGTGGTACCAGCGGCGCAGCTCGGTCGACGGGGTGAGGGCCTTGGGCCATTCGTCGACCCGTGCCGCGTCCTTCGACAGGCCGCGCGGCCACAACCGGTCGACCAGGACGCGCACGCCGTCCTCCGGCTCGGGCGGTTCGTAGACGCGGCGCACGCGCACACTCACGGGCGGACCTTTCTCGAGCGGGCCAAGGTGCCGGGAGCGTATCGCCGTGATCCGCCGTGTCCGGTCCACGCAACGCGCCTTGACCCGACCGAGGGCGATCCACGAGGCCGTCGGCCCTAGCCTGAGGCCGTCGGCCCCCCACATGTAGGAGCGCTCGTGCCGCAGCCCGTCAGACGTACCGCCGTTCTCCGCCGCGAAGCCGTGCTCGCCACCGTCCCCGTCGCCCTCGCCGCCCTGCTCGCGGCCGCCGGACCCGCGTCGGCGGCGACCATCGGCACTTCCGGCGTCGGTGACCCGTACTTCCCGCTCGCCGGCAACGGCGGATACGACGTAGGCCACTACGACCTGACCCTCCGTTATGACCCCGGCAACGGCCGGCTCGCCGGCAAGGCCGTCCTCACCGCCCGCGCCACCCAGCGGCTCACCCGCTTCGACCTCGACCTCAACGGACTCAAGGTCACCGGCCTCACAGTCGACCACGCCAAGGCCGGGCACACGCGTGACGGCCAGGAACTCGTCGTCACCCCGCGCCACGCCCTGCGCAAGGGGCAGAAGTTCCGGATCGCCGTCACCTACGAGGGCAAGCCCGGCCCGGTCACCGACCCGGACGGCTCGCTCGACGGCTGGATCCCCACCGACGACGGCGCCTTCGTCGCCGGGGAACCCCAGGGGGCCATGACCTGGTTCCCGGCGAACAGCCACCCCACGGACAAGGCGTCCTACGACTTCACGATCACCGTCCCCAAAGGGCGGACCGCCGTCGCCAACGGCGTCTTCCTCGGCGAGCGCACCGCACACGGGCAGAGCACGTTCCGCTGGCGCCAGCGGGAGCCGATGGCGGCCTACCTCGCCACCGCGACGGTCGGGAAGTTCGAGGTGAGGCAGTACACCACCCGCGACGGCATCCAGGTCTACGACGCCGTCGACCCCCGTGAGGCCGAGGCCGCGGCACCCGTCCTGAAGCAACTGCCCTCCGTACTGGAGTGGGAGAGCAAGCTCTTCGGCCCCTACCCCTTCCGCGCCGCCGGCTCGATCGTGGACCGCGCGCCGAACGTCGGCTACGCGCTGGAGACCCAGACGCGTCCCGTCTACGACGCGGCGCCCGGGCTGAGCACCCTCGTCCACGAGAGCGCCCACCAGTGGTTCGGAGACTCCGTCACCCTCACCTCCTGGAAGGAGATCTGGCTCAACGAGGGCTTCGCGACCTACGCCGAATGGCTGTACAGCGAACAGCACGACGGCACGACCGCCCAGCAGACCTTCGACGCGCTCTACGACCGCCCGGCGAGCGACGGTCTGTGGGCCTTCCCGCCCGGCGACCCCGGCAGCGGCGCGAACATCTTCGGCACCCCCGTCTACGCCCGCGGCGCCATGACCCTGCACGTCCTGCGCAAGGCCGTGGGGGACCGGGTGTTCTTCCGGATCCTGCGCGCCTGGGCCGCGGAACACCGCGGCGGCCACGGCACGACACCGCAGTTCGTGCGCCTCGCGGAACGGGAGTCCGGGAAGGACCTGGGCGATCTGTTCCGGACCTGGCTGTACACGGAGGGCAAGCCGGCCAAGCCGTAGCACCGAGAGGGCCGGATCGACACAACAGGTCCTGGAACCTGACGAGTTCCTCACAAGTGTCGGTCAAGATCGATCCATGATCGGACACCGGCCTTCCGCCGCGTTGCTCGCCGCGTCGCTGCTGCTCACCGGATGCGGCGGCGGCGCGGCGGCGGTCTCGGACCACCGGCCCGAGGCCGCCCCGGTGACCAGCGTGCCCGTGCCTTCCCCGGAGATCTCCGTCCAGAAGGCTCCGCGACAACTGCCCGGTCTGGGGCCGAAGACCCTCGCGCAGGTCCCCTCCAGCGCCCGGCAGGCCGTCGTGGTGACCGGCAGTCGGAAGGACTCCCCGAAGTCCACGGTTGTGCTGTACGAGCGCACCGCGGCCGGCTGGGAGGCCGCCGGGGAGAGTTGGCCCGCGCACAACGCGCTCAAAGGCTGGACCGATCACCACCGGGCCGGCGACCTGCGCTCGCCCATCGGGGTCTACACCCTCACCGACGCCGGCGGCCGGCTCCGCGACCCCGGCACCCGGCTGCCCTACGACCACGGCAGCGGGTTCACGGCGACCGGAACGGGGTTCGAGGGGGAGCCGCTGGCCGGGTCCTTCGACTACGTGATCGCCGTCAACTACAACCGCAGGCCCGGTACTTCACCATTGGACTGGACCCGGCCGCTCGGCGCGGGCCGCGGCGGCGGCATCTGGCTGCACGTCGACCACGACGGCCCCACGCAGGGCTGTGTCAGCATCAGCAGGAAGCACATGAAGGAACTTCTGCTCGCGCTCGACCCGGACCGCCACCCCGTCGTCGTCATGGGCGACGCCACGTCCCTGACCCGCTGAGCCCGCCGAGGTCTCCCGAACAGCTTAGGATCCGCCGCGTGTGCGCACATGTGCTGGTCGCCGAGGACGACGAGATGCAGGCCGAACTCATACGGCGCTCCCTGCTGGCGGAGGGTCACACCGCCACGGTGGTCCACGACGGGCGGGCCGCCCTGGACGCGGCCCGCGCGCTGCGGCCCGACCTCGTCGTGCTGGACCTGATGCTGCCGGTGATCGACGGCTTCGGCGTGTGCCGGGTGCTGCGCCGGGACGACGACGTGCCCGTCCTGATGCTCACCGCCCGCGCCACCGAGGACGACCTGCTGCTGGGCCTGGAACTGGGCGCGGACGACTACATGACCAAGCCGTACAGTCCGCGCGAGCTGATGGCCCGCATCCGCACGGTCCTGCGGCGCAGTGGCCGCCCGGCCGTCGACCGGCGGGACGTTCCCGTCGTCAGCGCCGGGGGGATCACGGTGGACCCGGTACGGCACGAGGTGCGCCGCGAGGGCATGCCCGTGGAGTGCACGCCGGCCGAGTTCGAGATCCTCCTCGCGATGGCCGCCGAGCCCGAACGGGTCTTCTCGCGGCGCCAGTTGCTGGAGATCACCCGTGGCACCGACCGCTCCTCCACCGAACGGGCCGTCGACGTCCACATCATGAACCTGCGCCGCAAGACGGAGGCGGACCCGCGCCGGCCGGTGCGGCTGCTGACCGTCTTCGGGGTCGGCTACAAGCTCAGCGGCGGTCGCGGATGAGCGGCCGGATCCCGCTGCGCAAGCGCCTGCTGGTCCGGCTGCTGATCGCCTCCGGTCTCATCGCCGTGTGCTCGGTGGCGGCGACCGCCTGGCTGGCCGTGGAGACCACCACCCGCGCGCTGCGGGAGGAACAGGGCCAGGTCCTCGCCGACGACATGGACGTCCTCGCCCGGCTCAGCGGCTACGCCGCGACCCATCCCGACTGGAGGGGAGTGGAGAAGACCGTACGGGAGCTGTCGGCGAAGACCGGGCGACGCATCGCCCTCACCACCACCGACCGCACACCGATCGCCGACTCCGCGCCGCGCGGCACCTTGCTCCCGGTGAGCGCCGCCGCCACCGTCGACCCGCTGCGCACCGACACCTTCAGCGAACGCGGGGCCCAACTCGGCGGAACGGACCCGCGGGTGGTGGGCCCCTACCGTCTGACGCCGACGGAACGCGCCAAGCTCGACACCCTGGCCCGGGAACGGCAGGACTGCTTCGCCCGCTACGGCATCGACACCACCCTCACCCGCACACCGAGCGGCCGCCCGGTCCTCACACCCTCGGAGGGTGCCGCAGACCGCGCGTACGTGCCCGACTCGTGCGCCGACGGCCGGCTCAACACGCCGATGCCCACGGAGGAGACAGCGCTCAGGGCACTGGAGAAGCAGGCCCGTGGCTGTCTGACCCGGGCCGGCCTGGAACCCGGCATGCCGCTGGCGCTCGGGTCTGACCTCACCCCCGGCGGGTCGCTCCAGGCGTCGACCCCCGCACCCGCGTTCGTGAAAGCGGGGGACGGAAAGGCCTGGCGGACGGCCCGGGCCTGTCTCGACGACGCCCGCCGCACCCAGCTCGACCCGTACGTCGCCCCCACCGCCGAACTGTTCCTGGGCGGCGGCGGTGACACCCCCGCCGTGCGCTTCGACATGTCCCCCGACAACAAGGCCAAGATCATCGGCGCCGCCGGGCTCGTGCTGGCCGTCACCGTCGCCGTGACCGCCGTGGTCGCCACCCGGCTCGTCCGGCCGCTGCGGGCCCTGACCGAGGCCGCCCAGCAGCCGCCGGACCGGCACGTCCGCGTCCCCGTCACCACCCGCGACGAGACCGGCATCCTCGCCGCGGCCTTCAACGAGCTGACCGAGCGCCGGGAACGCCTGGAAACGCAGCGCAGGGCGATGGTCAGCGACATCGCCCACGAACTGCGCAGCCCCCTCACCAACATCCGCGGCTGGCTGGAGGTCACCCGCGACGGCCTCGTCGACCCCGACCCGGCCCTCCTTGCCTCCCTGCACGACGAGGCCCTCGTCCTCCAGCGCGTCATCGACGACCTGCGCGACCTCGCCGACGCCGACGCCGGCACCCTGCGCCTGCACCCGGAGCCCGTGCGCTGCGACGAACTGCTGGACCAGGTCGCAGCGGCCCACCGCGTCGCGGCCGACGCCGCCGGCGTCCGTCTGCGCACCGCCCTCGACGGCACGCCGTGGCTGGACGCCGACCCGCTGCGGATGCGGCAGGCGCTGGGCAACCTGGTGTCCAACGCCCTGCGCCACACGCCCGCGGGCGGCACCGTCACGCTGGGCGCGCGTCGCGACGGCGACTTCGTCCTGCTGGAGGTCACCGACACCGGCAGCGGCATAGCAGCGGACGATCTGCCGCACCTCTTCGAGAGGTTCTGGCGCGCGGAGAAGTCCCGCAGCCGTCGCACCGGCGGCAGCGGCCTCGGCCTGCCGATCGTCAGGCACCTCGTCGCCGCGCACGGCGGAACGGCCGACGCGACGAGTGAGCCCGGCGCCGGCAGCGTCTTCACACTGCGGCTGCCTGGCGCGGCGGGGCAGGACGGGCCGCCGGGGGAACCGGCCGCCTCGGTGGCCGAGGAGCCGTAGCGGCCGGTCCGATTCCGTTCGCGACGAACGGGGTACCCCGTTCGTCGCGAACGGCAAAGAGGGAGGTCAGGACATGAGCGCAGTGGACGACCTGCCGGTCGTAAGGACACTCGCGGAAGTCGCCGACCTGGTCGAGCGGCACCACGGCCTCTACGTCCGCTGGTCCCGCGGCCCCGAGGTGGACCTCGCCGACGCCTCCAGCGCGGACGACCTGACGGGCGTACGCATGTCGGGGCTGTCGGCGAACCCGCTCGACGTCGAGGAGTGGTGGGACGGGCGGCCCGTGGAGGTCTGGGTCGCCCGCCGCCTGTACGACTACTCCCATCTGCCCCACGAGAAGGGCCCCGGGGTGTACCCGTGGGTCCTCAGGGGCCGGGAGACCGGTCGAGGGCCCGACAACGAGCCGCTGGTCGCGGACGTCCGGCCGATGTGCCGGCTCGACTTCCAGACGATCGACGAGGCGCGCGACGCAGTGGACCGCCAGGACACTTCCTGGGGTCCACTGCGTCGCCCCGGCCGCTGACGCGGCCCCGCGTCACCCGGAGTTCCTCCGGGAGCCCGCGCGCCGCCTCAGCGCACGGCGTTCGTTCTCGCTCGTGCCGCCCCAGACGCCAAGAGTCTGCCCGGTGTCCAGCGCCCACTGCAGGCACTGCTCCCTGACCGGGCAGCGACGGCAGACGGCCTTCGCCTGCTCCTGCTGCACCAGCGCCGGGCCGGTGCTGCCGATCGGGAAGAAGAGATCCGGGTCCTCCTGGCGGCACGCGGCATGGTCTCGCCAGTTGTCCATGAAATGTCACCTGCGATCGAAAGTCGTGTGCCCTCGGGGATGCCTTACTCGGTTGCGGGTCACCTGTCGAGGCGTGGGTGAAACAACCGAGTCCTGTGCGACGCGAAGACGGCACGGAAGGGACGCGGTGGAAGACACGGCCGGGAGACGCCGCGGGAGACGCCGCGGGAGACGCCCCGGGAGGACGCGGCGGGGAGACGCTCTCACTGCTCGCGGACGCCCCACGGGGAGCCGTAGGCGGTCAGCAGATCCAGGAACGGCCGGGCCGGGAAGGCCTCCGGGCCGAGGACGCCCGCGCCGGACCAGGCGCCGGTGGCGAGGAGTTCCAGGGCGACGACCGGATTGACGGCGGTCTGCCACACCACCGCCTGGCAGCCGTACTCCGCCATGGACCACTGGTTGTCGACCACGTGGTACAGGTACACCTCGCGCGGCGCCCCGTCCCTGACGCCCCGCACCCAGGTGCCCGCGCAGGTCTTGCCGTGCATCCGCTCACCCAGCGTCGCCGGGTCCGGCAGACACGCGGCCACGACGTCCCGCGGCGAGACGGCGACCGGACCGGCGGCGCTCGGCACGGTCACCGGGTCGGTGCGGTCCAGGCCGAGCAGGTGCAGCGTCCTGAGCGTCTCGATGAACTCCCGGCCCAGCCCGTACTTGAAGGTGACGCGGCGCGCGCCGACCCAGCGCGGCACGAGCAGCACCTCCTCGTGCTCCACGTTCACGCACTCGACCGGGCCGATGCCCTCGGGGAAGTCGAAGACCTCGGGCTCGCTGAACGGTTCCGTGGTGAACCACCCCCGGTCGGCTTCATAGACGACCGGCGGGTTGAGACATTCCTCGATGGTGGTCCAGATGCTGAAGGAGGGCGCGAAATCGTAGCCGTCCACCGTCAGGTTCGCGCCGTCGCGGATGCCGATCTCCTCGATCTCGTCGAAGAGCTCGTCGGCCGCGTACCGGGCGAAGACATCCGACAGACCCGGTTCGACCCCCATGCCCACGAGCGCCAGCACCCCCGCCTTCTCCCACTCCTGCGCCTGTGCGAACTGCTCGTCGCCGAGCTTCACCCCGCATTCCTGATACGGCCGCTCGGCGTGCGGGTGGGACAGCGACATCGCCATGTCCAGGTAGGTGGCGCCGGCCGTGCGTGCCGCCCGGAACAGCGGCATCACGAAGCGCGGATCGGTGGCGTTCAGGAGGACGTCGCAGCCGTGCCGGCCGAGCAGCGCCGCCACGGCCTCCTCGTCGCCGGCGTCCACGCGCTCGGCCAGGAACCGGCTCCCGTCGTCGCCGAGGGCCGCTACGGCCGCTTCGGCGCGGGCCGGGTCGTAGTCGGCGACGACCATCGCGTCGAAGAACGGACGACGGGCCGCGATCCGGGTGATGGCGGTGCCCACACCACCGGCTCCCACGAGCAGTAAGCGCATGACAAGAACTCCATCGGTCGAGGGTCGACGGGTGGTCGAAGAGCGGGCCCGGGAGCGATCCAACGCCGCCGGTTCGCATAAGGTCAATGGCGTTGGCATAAGGACCGGGAGGAGCCGACCGTGCCGAAACCAGTGGTTTCCGAGGAGAAGCGGCGCCGGCGCCGCCCCACCAGGAGCGGCACCGTGCTGTCCGAGGGGCTGATCGTGGCGACCGCGCTGCGCATGCTGCGCGAGCACGGCAGCGCGGGCCTGACCGCCCGCCGCCTCGGTCTCGCCCTGGACGCCGACCCGTCCACGCTCTACCGGTACTTCCGCGGCATGGACGACCTGACCCTCGCCATCGGCGACGCGCTCATCGGCCAAGCACTCGACGACTGGCGGCCGACGGGGGAGTGGCGGGCGGACCTGCGCGCCGTCGGACTGCGCGTCCACGCCGAGTACCTCGCCCATCCGCAGGCCGCGCTGCTGACCACGAGCCGGGTCACCGGCCGTGCCAACGAACTGGCCGCCGACGAGGCCGTCCTGGACGTCCTGCGCCGGGCCGGTTTCCCGCTGCCGGACACCGTGCGCATCTACCACGCCTTCATCGACCAGACCCTGGCCTTCGCCGCCCTCGACGCCGCCTCGCTCGCCCTGCCGAGCGACTCGCTCCACGCCGACGAGGACGTGTGGCGCTCGACCTACGCCCGCCTGCCCCGCACCACGCACCCCCGCATCGCCGAAGCGGCACCTCTGCTGGCCACCCGCATGGTGACCAGCGCCTATCCGACGGCCCTGGAGATGCTCCTGGACAGTGCCGAGGCCCAGCTCAAGGCTGGTGCCTAGCGCCGGGACACCAGGGCCTGTCGTTCGGATCAAGTCACAGGAAATCGCCGGCGCCCTGCGAACGCAGATGGGCGTGCCACACCCCGCGTCTGACGGCGTGATCCAAACGAAAGACCCTAGCCGCGGAGCGCCTCGGCGGCGGCCGCCACCACCGCCTCGGCCACGGCGGCCAGCGCCGGGGAGTCCAGTTTCCACTGCTGCCAGTACAGCGGTACGTCGACCGGGCGGTCCGGCGCCAGAGACACCAGGCGGCCCTCACGCAGCAGCCTGTCGGCCTGCACTTCGGGTACCAGACCCCAGCCCAGACCGGCCGCGACGGCCTCGGCGAAACCCTCCGAGGTGGGCACGGAGTGCCGTACCGCACTCGCGCCGCCCCCGCCGCGGCGCAGCCGCCGGACGAACGCGTCCTGGAGGTCGTCGGTCCGGTCGAAGGTCATCACGGGCGCATGGGCGAGGGCCTCCCCCAGCGGTCCCCCGAGATGCCTCTCGGCGAACTCCGGGCTCGCCGCCGCCAGGTACCGCATCCGACCCAGGGTCCTGACGGAGCAGCCCGCCACGGCGTCGGGCGACGAGGTCACCGCGGCCATCACCCGGCCCTCCCGCAACAGCTCCGCCGTGCGTGTCTCGTCCTCGCGGCGCAACTCGAAGCACAGCCGCGGCTCCTGCGGGACACGGGTCAGCGCGCCCAGGAACCACGTCGACAGGGAGTCCGCGTTCACCGCGACCGACACCCGGGTCGGCTCCCCCTCCCCGCGCATGCCGAGCGCGGCCCGCGCGTCCCGCTCCAGCCGGGCCAGCTGCCGGGCGAACCGCACCACGACCTCGCCGGACTCCGTCGGCCGCACCGGTTTGGTGCGCACCAGCAGCACCCGCCCCGTGCGCTGCTCCAGCGCCTTCACCCGCTGACTCACCGCCGACGGTGTCACGTGCAGGGCGGCGGCCGCCGCGTCGAACGTGCCCTCGTCGACCACGGCGAGCAGCGTGCGGACCTGATCCAGCGGGAGTTCGCTCATCATCACGACAGCTAATGATACGTAAGAATCTTTAGCTGTACGCGCGCTGATCGTGTCTCTAGCGTCGACGTCATGACCGCCTCCCTGACCGCCGCGGCCGCCGGCTTCGGCACCGGCCTCTCCCTCATCGTCGCCATCGGCGCCCAGAACGCCTTCGTCCTGCGCCAGGGCGTCCGCCGCCACGCCGTCCTCGCCGTCGTCGGCATCTGCGCCCTGTCCGACGCCCTGCTCATCGCCCTGGGGGTCGGCGGCGTCGGTGCCGTGGTGGTGGCATGGCCGGGGGCGCTGACCGCGGTCGGCTGGATCGGCGGCGCGTTCCTGCTCGGCTACGGCGCCCTCGCCGCCCGCCGGGCGTTCAGGCCGGGCGGCGCCCTGCACACCGAGGGCGAGGCGGAAGGGTCGGTCCGGCGGGCTGTGCTGACCTGCCTGGCGATGACGTGGCTCAACCCGCACGTCTACCTCGACACCGTGTTCCTGCTGGGCTCCGTCGCCGCCGACCGCGGCCCGCTGCGCTGGACGTTCGGGCTGGGCGCGGTGCTCGCCAGTCTGTGCTGGTTCACCGCGCTCGGCTTCGGTGCCCGTCTGCTCGGCCGCTTCCTGGCCAGGCCGGCCGCCTGGCGGGTCCTGGACGGCCTGGTCGCCGCGACCATGATCGTGATGGGCCTCATGCTCGTCACCGGAGCCTAGGAGCCTTGGGGGCCTGGCAAGACCTGACGGGCCTGACGGGCGGGACGGGGGGACGGACCGGACGGGCCTGACGGGCCTGACGGCGGGAACCGAGCATGCGGATCCCGAACGCTCGGCCGGTGCTGCGATAGTGATCCCTGGTCCGAAAGATGTATCGAGCAACCAGGAAGCCCGTGGACACCAGCGAGAGCAGCAGTGAACCCCGGACGGCGGCCGCGGACGAGGGCAAGCAGACCGCCGGGCGTGGCTGGCGCCGCTGGGCCATGGACACCCGCCCCCTGCGCCGGCCGGCCTACCGCCGCCTGTGGTCGTCGACGATCGTCACGGCCGTCGGCAGCCAGCTCACCGCCGTCGCCGTGCCCAAGCAGATCTACGACATCACCGGATCGTCGGCCTGGGTCGGCGCCGCCAGCCTCGCCGGGCTCCTTCCCCTGATCGTGTTCGCGCTGTGGGGCGGGGCGATCGCCGACAGCATGGACCGGCGCAAGCTGCTCCTGATCACCAACAGCGGCATAGCCGTGACGTCCGTCCTGTTCTGGCTCCAGGCCGTCACCGGGCTGGACTCGGTGGCCGTCCTGATGGTCCTGCTCGCCGTGCAGCAGGCGTTCTGGGGCCTGAACGCCCCGGCGCGCAACGCGTCCATCGCCCGGTTGGTCCCCGAGCAGGAGCTGGCCGCCGCGAACGCCCTGGGCTCGACCGTCATGCAGACCGGCCAGGTGGTCGGCCCGCTGCTCGCGGGTGTCCTCATCCCCGTCATCGGCCTGCCCGAGCTGTACCTCATCGACGCCCTCGCGCTGTGCGTCACGGTGTGGGCGGTCTACCGGCTGCCCTCGCTGCCGCCCCTCGCCGGCACCGGGACGGGCCCGCGCCGGGCGGGGGTGCGGGAGATCGCGGCCGGGTTCCGCTACATCTCCCTGCACAAGGTGCTGCTGCTGTCCTTCCTCGCCGACATCGTGGCGATGGTCTTCGGCATGCCCCGCGCCCTGTTCCCGCAGCTCGCGTCCGAGACGTACGCCCCCTACGGCGAGGGCCTCGCCCTCGGCCTGCTCTTCGCGGCGATCCCCATCGGCGCAGTGATCGGCGGCCTGCTCTCCGGCACGTTCTCCCGCGCCCGCCGGCACGGCTGGATGGTCATCGGCGCGGTCGTCGCCTGGGGGGCCGCCATCACCGGGTTCGGCCTCAGCCACAGTCTGTGGCTCGCCGTGGTGTTCCTCGCCCTGGCCGGGGTGGCCGACATGGTCTCCATGGTCTTCCGCGGGGCGATCCTGCTGTCCGCCGCGACCGACGAGATGCGCGGCCGTATGCAGGGCGTCTTCACGGTCGTGGTCGCGGGCGGCCCCCGCCTTGCCGACGTCCTGCACGGCTCGGCGGGCTCGGCCTTCGGCGCCCCCACGGCGGTCGCGGGTGGCGGGATCCTGGTGATGGTGGTGATGCTGAGCCTGGCCTTCGCGGTGCCGGCGCTGCGCCGTTACCGGGTCTGAGGTCCTACAGGGCGCTCCGTCGGCCCGTCGTGTACTGCTCCATGAGCTTGCCCCGGGTGGTCTCCAGCCGGTGCGCGAGGATCTCGGCGACGGACCGCACCAGGATCATGCCGAGCTGTGCGTCCTCCTCGCACAGCCCGAGCACCGCCGCCGCGTCGAACTCGTAGGCGCGGACCGGGCTGAAGGCCTCCGCGCCGAAGTCCCACCGGTACGGCGGGAACAGCCAGGACCAGCCGAGCAGGTCGCCCGCGCCGAGGCCGGCGACGGTCACCCGTCGCTGCGCCGTCACCTGCTGGGTGAGGGAGACCGCGCCCGAGCGGATGACCCAGAAGCGGTCGGCCGTGCCGCCCGCCTCGAAGATCCGGGCGTCCTCGGGGAAGGCGACCTCCCGGGCGAGCGACATCAGGCGCTGGCGCTGGGGTGACGGAAGGGCGGTGAGCAGTTTGATCGCTTTGGTCATGACGCGGGGCTCCTCGCCGGCGATGGATTCCGGTTTTTCCCTACGCCCATTTCAGCGGCTGCCGCCGCCCCGGGCACCTCGGCGGACCGAAGAATCGAACGGGGAAGCCGCCGGGTCGTGCGTGCCATGGGGTGCCGAGGGCAGAAAAAAGCCCTGGCTGGACGGGGGAGACCAGCCAGGGCCGTTCTAGGGTGGCACACGGAGGACGGTTACGTTCGACTCCGCGACCACGTATGAATGAACCGTAAACCATCCATGGGGCCTGTGCGCAACCACATTCGGGGCAGGTGACCTGTTTCACTCGTTCTTCACTCGGGGTCCCGCGCCGCCACCCTGATCATCCGCAGCCGGGGGTCGGCGGCGTCCGGAAGGTTCATGCCCGCCTTCAGACCGGTGACCAGGTAGCGCAGTCCCACCGGGGATCGACCCAGACCGGCTCGATCCCGGACAGGATCAGCCCCGCACGACCGACTTGTGGGCGTCCCGCCCGATCAGCAGCTTCTCGTGCGGGCCCGCCACGGCCAGCATCGCCGCCTTGACGGACAGCGAGCTCCCGCAGGTCGTGAAGAACGTGCGGTCGGGCGTGCACCGCGTCGGCCATGAGCTCCTCGGCCCGTTCCAGCACCCGCCCCCGGGTGAGCCGGTCAGCACCCGCCCCCGGGTGAGCCGGTCGTCCAGGCCGCCCATCGCCAGCACGTCACCGAGGAACACCGCGTCACCGAGCACCTCACGCACCGCGGGATCGGCGCCCCGGGCCTGCTCGTGACCCGGTGGCGTGAAGGACATCCGCTCCTTGCGGTGGTAGTCGGCCAGGGCTTCCAGAACAGGGGCGCGAGTGTGTTCAGCTGCCATGGGCCGGGCCGCGGGTTCCCGGACTCGGTGGCCGTCAATCCGCCGACCACCGAGGGCCGCTCACCCCTGTGCCGCGTGCCGGCCCGGCGTCAGGATCTCGTCCAGCACCCTGACCACGGTCTCGTACGCCAGGGTCCGCACGGCCGCGTCATGGGCGCCCTTGTCGTCCTGGTCCGCCCGGCGCAGGTCGTCGCTTCGGGTGCGCCAGGTCCGTTCCTCCTCCGCCGCACAGGCTCGGGCGCGTTGGATACGTCGCAGCAGTTCGTCTGAGTCCACCACATCGGTCATGTCTTCCGCGTACCCGCTCCCGGCGCGGGGATGGGCCCGAGTTCCCGCCCGGCGCGAGAGGTTTGGCATGCCGGGGAGAGGTGAGCCGAAAGAGAGAGACCTGCGGAATCTCACGCAGCGTGACGCGGAATCCGCTGCGGCCGGACCAGTCGGCCGCCGGTCCCGCGACGTGCCCGCACAGTGCCCGCAGAGTGTCCGCGCCCTTCCGTGAGCGCCGCGGGCTGCACCGGGCGTGGCTTTGTTCTTCAGCGATTCAGGGAGCTACAGGGATGTGCGAGCAGCACAGGACCGAATTCGCCCTCCAGTCGTCGTCCGTGGAGGGCGGGCGCGGGCACCCGCGGCCGTGCAAACCGGCCGAAGCGCGCAGGGCGGTCGAGCGGGCCGTGAACGAACGCTGCCGCGCCACCCACACACCGTGCGACGCGGACACGCTGTCCGACGCCCTGCTCGTCGCCTCGGAACTCACCACCAACGCGATACTGCACGGCGGCGGCATCACGGACTTCCACGTCGACGTCGTGGGGCCCGGCGTGCGCGTGTCGGTGAGCGACCGCAGCGACGAACTTCCGGTGGTCCACGCGCCGGTGGACCCGCACGGGCGCCGACGCGTCGGCGGTCACGGCTGGCCGATCGTCTGCCGGCTGTCCCGCGACGTCCGGGTGACCGACCTGCCTTCGGGCGGGAAGTGCATCACCGCCTTGGTGCCCCTGTCCTGAAGACTTTTTCGGAACCGGAGTTTGCACCAAGGGGGGCAGGGCAGACGCAATTTCGTGCTTCGGACCGGAGGCGCGCCAGCGGGAGCGGTATGACTGCTCCGGGGCCCTTCCAGGTCATCCGGGCAGCGCCTTTTCCTTCCGCGGTAATGACCTGAGACGACCGTTCAGGAGCGATTCCGCATGCTCATCGACATGTCGACCAACCGTCCCGGTACGCCCACTGGAGAAGCCGCTCCGACCCGGCGCCGGCACGACGACGCCCCCGACACCATCGCCCTCTTCACCCGCCTGGCGTCCCTGGAGGACGGCCCCGAGCGCGACGCCATCCGCGACGAGCTCGTCAACGCCTGGCTGCCCATGGCCCACCGGATCGCCGGACGGTTCCGCGACCGCGGGGAGTCCATCGAGGACCTGCGTCAGGTGGCCGCCCTCGGCCTGGTGAAGGCGATCGACCGGTTCGAGCCGGAACGGGGCGCCTTCGAGAGCTACGCCGTGCCGACCATCACCGGCGAGGTGAAGCGGCACTTCCGGGACCGGATGTGGGCGCTGAGGGTGCCCCGCCGGGTGCAGGAACTGCGCAACAAGGTGCGGGTGGCCCGGCGCGAGCTGACCCAGAACCCCGGCTCCGCCGAACCGTCGGCCGCCGACATCGCCGCCCACACCGGACTGACCGAGGACGAGGTCGCCGCCGGAATGGAGGCGCTGGAAAGCTTCAGCACCCTGTCGCTGGACGCCGAGCTCTCCGCCGGCGACGACGGCTACAGCCTCGCCGACACCCTGGGCTCCTCCGACGCCTCGTACGACACCGTCGTCGACCGCGAGTCCGCCAAGGAGGGCCTGCGCCGACTGCCCGAGCGGGAGCGGGCCATCCTCTACATGCGCTTCTTCGAGGACATGACCCAAAGCCGCATCGCCGACCAGCTCGGCATCTCCCAGATGCACGTCTCCCGGCTGATCAGCCGCAGCTGCGCCCGGGTGCGCGACGAGGCGCTGGGCCGGCGGACGAACCCGCGCGGCCCCGGCGGCCGGGCGGTCTGAGGAAACGAGGAGTGACAGGGATGCTCAGGCCCCATCCGGCCTTTCTGCGCCGACTCGTTCGGGAGTACGAGTCCCTCCGGGCCGAGGAGACCGCACGCGGCCTGGCGGCACCGAGCCCGCGCTCCCTCGACCTCGCCTACACGCTGTGCGTGTCGACCGGCACGCGTGACGTGCGGCTCGCGCTGGACGCGGCACGCCGTGTCCTGCGGGCGGTACCGGAGTCCCGGTCCGCACCACTGACCGAATGACAGCGCCCGCATGACGACCGCACCGCCGAACGGCGGTGCGGAGTGCGGAGCGCGACGAACTGATGGGAGCGGCTGCGGGACGCCATGCGCGACCCGCGGTCGCTCGGCCGCGGCAGACGCGGCCGAGCGGGTCCGGCGGTCGTGCATCCACGACCGCGCGCCGTTGGAACCCCACGTAATGCGCCCGGGTGTGCCCACCCGCGACCAGGGCATGCGGATTTCAGGAGGACGGACATGAGTACCAGTGCCACAGCGCGAAGCGCCCGGACGGACGCCCGCCGGGTCGCGAACGGCTCGGCGCGCGACGGGGCCGCGCGTGCGGGACTGACCGCGCGGGGGGTGATCTACCTGCTGGTCGGTCTTCTGGCGCTGCAGATCGCCTTCGGTGAGGGCGAGCGGCAGGCCGACCGGGGCGGTGCCCTGGCGGAGCTCTCCGACAAGCCGTTCGGCGCGGTGCTGCTGTGGGCGCTGGGGATCGGCCTGGTCGGCATGGCGCTGTGGCGGCTGTCCGAGGCCCTGTTCGGTGCGGTCGGGCCGGACGGCCACAAGGCGAAGAAGCGACTGCTGTCGGCCGCGCGGTGCGTCTTCTACACCTTCGTCGCCTACTCCGTGCTGTCCTTCGCCGCCGGATCGGGCGGCAGCGGATCCAGCGACAAGCAGTCCAAGGACGTCACCGCCCGGCTGCTGGAGGCCCCCGCCGGGCAGTGGCTGGTAGGCGCGGCCGGGGCAGGGATCGCCGTCGCCGGCGTGTGGATCGCCGCGCGGGCGTTGCTGCGCAAGTACCACGACAAGCTCAAGCTCGGCGCCATGACCCGGCGGACCCGACAGCTGGTCGACATCACGGGCATGGGCGGCGGCGCGGCGCGCGGAGCGGTGTTCGCCGCGGCGGGCGCCTTCGCCGTGCGCGCCGCGGTCGACTACGAACCCGACAAGGCGAAGGGCCTCGACGACACCCTCCGCTCGTTCGCCGACACCCCGCTCGGGCCGTGGCTGCTGGTCTGCGTGGCGGCCGGGCTCGTACTGTTCGGGCTGTTCTCGTTCGCGATGGCCCGCTGGCGCCGGGTCTGAGAAACGGCGACCGGTTTCCGGTACCCGCCACAGGGTCTGAGATCCGTCACAGGGGGAACACGGACCGGATGAACGAACCCGAGCTTCCGCCCGACGGCCGGCCCGTGGACGTCTACCTCGACCTGCTGCGTGTCCGCATGGACACGGAGGACTACCGCCTCCTGCTCAGCGTGGTCGAACCAGTTCTGCGGGCGATAGAGGAACAACGCCTGCCCGCGCTCGACTTCGCCCTTGACGAGGCGCACGCGGAAGGGCTCCCCCAGGAGGTCCGCGACGAGGCCGCGCTGGTCATCGCCACCGCGGTCACGGGCCGACTGGACAACGAGGTGATCGAACTGAACATCGAGGACACCGGCCCGGTCCGCGTGGTCACCGACGCGGTCACCGCGTCCGACCCGGTGCGCCTCGGCGAGATCGCCGACTACATCCGCGAACGCCAGCAGATGAACGACGAACTGCGGGGCATCGCCGAGGTGAGCGACCTGCCGACGGACATCTGACCAGGCACCCCCACCGTCACCGCCGGGGCGCCGCGACAGGCGTCTTCAGCGGCCTGGCCAGGCCGCTCACCGACTCGTCCAGGCGCTGCAGATGCCGCAGCACGCGATCGGTGACCCGGCCGTACCGGGGTGTGCCCGGCACGTCCGGCTCCAGGAGCGAGGCGATGCTGGAGCCGGTGATCTCGATCTCGACGGCGGCCTGCGGGTCGGCGACGTGCGCGGCGATCGCCCCGATGTTGTGCGCGATGCGCTGCCCCGCCCGGCGCAGCCTCGGGTCCGCCGCTATCGAGGGATGGGTGGGCAGGAGCTCCGCCGTCGCCGCCAGCGACCGCGCGTGGTACGCGCAGGTCTCCAGGAGCGCGACGACATAACGTGCGGTGTCCCGGCGGGCCCGCAGCGGCGTGACCGGGTGGGTGAGCGGCTGGGTGGCGGCGCGCAGGTCGGCCAGCGCCTGGTCCAGGTCGCGTGCCTTGTCCAGCAGGTCGGCCGGCGGGCCGCCGCTGAGCTGGTCCACGGCCGCCTCCGTGACGTCGGCCAGCCGGTCCAGGACGGTGACCAGCAGGTCGTTGGTCCGGCGGTCCGTGCGCACCGGCAGCACGAACGCCGCCGCGACGATTCCGCAGGCCGCGCCCAGCGCCGTCTCCGCCACGCGCAGCAGCAGCACCGAGGGACTGTAGGTGTGCAGGAGGGTGTAGAGCACGCCCAGGGCCGCCGTGACGAAGAAGGACATCAGCGTGTACGAGAAGGGCGCGGTGTAGAACATCGCGAACACGCACAGCAGCACCAGCGCGAACGCCGTCCATGTGTGCTGCCCGACCAGTCCGGCCAGCACGATGCCGGCCACGACCCCGAACACGGTGCCCAGCAGCCGCCGGTAGCCCTTGACCATGATCTCGCCCGTGGACGCGGTGTTGATGAACACGATCCAGCAGGCGAGCACCGCCCAGTACCAGCGCTGGCTGGACAGGAGCTCCCCGCCGACGATGGCCAGCGCGGACCCCACGGAGACCTGTACGGCGGCCCGGGTGGTCGGCCGTCGCAGCCCGGTGGGCTCCTCCTCGTCGCTGTCGTCCTCGCCGGCGTCGATGGCGGCGTCCTCGGCGTCCAGCTCCTCGCGCGAGCGGGCCGTGGACTCGGTGTCGTCCGAGTCGTCCTGAGGGCCCTCCAAAGCGATCCGCAGGCCCAGTACCGCCCGGGCGGCCTCGCCGATGCCCCGGAAGACGTCCTGGACGGCGGCCGGGGCGGGCGGCAGGTTCTCCTCGTCGCGGTAGCCGAGGAGACGGTTGCGCACATGGGACAGCGACGTGCCGGACCCCCCGGCGACGGGCCGCAGCACGAGCATCCGCAGCGCCTGGAGATCGCGGCGCAAGGTGGCGGTCGACTCGTCCCGCACCGGCAGATGGCCTCCCGCCGGGACGGGAGCGCCCGGCAGGTGCAGGGTCAGGGTGGTCGCCCGCTCCGCACTCCGCGCGGTCAGCAGCAACAGGCCCAGCCGCTCGGCGGCGATCTCCGCGTCCGCGATACGGCGCTGTACGAGCCGGGCCGCCGCCTCGTCGGAGGTGCCCTCCTCCAGCCGGCCCTGGATCATCATCGCCGTCTCGTGCAGGCGGGCGGTGCCGCTGCGCACGTCCTCCAGCGCCTTCTCCACCTCGTCCGGACCGGCGTCGAGCAGTTCGAGCTGCGCGGACACCAGTTGGGCCAGCCGGGCCCGGAAGGCCTCGCGCAGCCGCCCCAGCAGGTGCGCCGGCGTCTCGGGCACGAGCACGAAGCGCACCAGCCCGCTGCTGAGGAAGGCGACGACGATGGCGCCGTACAACTCGGGCAGGCCGGAGACGGTGGCGCCCACGAACAGGGACAGGAAGTAGACCTGGAAGCCGATCAGCCCCAGCGCGGTGCCGCGGTCGCCGAACCGGCGGCCGTAGACGGCGCTGAAGATGAGGGCGACGAAGAAGAGGTCGCCGGCCACCACGCGGGAGCTGAGGAGCGCGCCCAGCGTCACCGACGCCAGCGCCACCGGCAGCCCCAGCGCGAGCGTCACGGCCTGCGGCCCGCGCTGCTTCTCGCGGATGGCGAAGGTCGCGACCATCGCCGCCATGGCCCCCGCCACCAGGTGCGTGACGTCGACGTCCAGGATACTGAGCAAAGCCAGCGTGAGGGCGATCGCGCCCATGGTCCGCAGACCGGCGGTCAGTCTCAGCAGGCCGGGATCGGACGCGGCGACGCCGTCCCGCAGTCGTGCCCGCACCGAACGTCCCGCCGCCTTCACGCTGCCGTACTCACTCCCGTGTCACGTCATGATCTCCGCCCTCAGCATGACATGACGGGGCCGGGCTCACCGGTCCCGGGTCTCGGCGAGCGTGTGCGCCACCAGCGCGTTGGCATGGCCGTGCCCCAGGCCGTGTTCGGTCTTCAGCCAGGTGACCAGCTCCATGTGCCGGGTCAGCGGCGAGGAGCGGATGAGCTCCAGCCACTCGGCGACGGGCCGGCCGTACTTCTTCTCGATCGAGGGGAAGTAGCTCGCGGGGCCCTTCACGGTCTCGGGCATGACGGTGTCCTTTCGGTGCGACGTCGTGCTGTCCCTCCTATGACCGCCGACCGGGCGGAAAATGATCGGCGGTCAGGAGTGAGCGGCGTCACACGTGCGGTGTCACCCGTCCTGCCGCTCGGTCCCCTCCACGTGCGCCCGCACCTGTTCCGGCGTCAAGTACGCGTTCGTGTACTCGAAGTCCTTCAGCTTGGCGGCCTTGCGGGCCTGGAAGCCGGTGCGGACGAAGTCGTCACCGGCGATGGCGTTGAGCACCCAGTTCGTCATCACACGCGTCTTGGCGACGTTGGTGCGCAGTGCCGACCAGTGGTAGCCGCGGGCCACGGCCTGGGCGGGCAGACCGCGCAACTCGATGCCGAGCGGCTTGGACACGGCGTCCTTGCCGCCGAGGTCGACGACCAGGCCGAGGTCCTTGTGCACGTACGGCTTCGTCGTCTGGCCGCGCAGCGTGGCGATGACGTTGTCCGCGACGTGCTTGCCCTGCCGCAGGGCGTGCTGGGCCGTGGGAGGGCAGACGGCACCGTCCTCGCCCTTGGCCTCGTCGGGCACCGCGGCGGCGTCGCCGAGCGCGAACACACCGTCGTGGCCCGGCAGGTTCATGTCGGCGGTGACCGCGAGCCGGCCCCGGACCGTCTCCGCGCCGAGCGTGGCGATGAGGGGGCTCGCCACCACGCCGGCCGTCCAGATCAGGGTGCGGGTGGGGACCACCCGCCCGTCCGTGAACGTGACCTCCTCGGGTCCCGCCTTGGCGATGGAGACCCCGAGCGAGATCTCGATGCCCCGCCTGCGCAGGATCTCCTGGGCGCTGCGGCCCAGTTTGTCGCCCAGCTCCGGCATCAGCTTCGGCGCGATGTCGATCAGGTGCCACTTGATGAGACTCGGGTCCAGCCGCGGGTAGCGCTTGACGGCGGCGTGCGTGAGGCGCTGCAGACAGGCCGCGGTCTCGGTGCCGGCGTAACCGCCGCCGACCACCACGAACTGCAGCCGCGAGGCGCGCTCCGCCGGGTCCTGGCTGGCGTCGGCGAGGTCCAGCTGGGAGATGACGTGGTCACGGACGTAGGCGGCCTCGGCCAGTGTCTTCATGCCGAAGGCGTGGTCGGTGAGGCCGGGGATGTCGAAGGTGCGGGTGATGCTGCCGGGAGCCAGCACGATGTAGTCGTACGGCTCGTCGACGATCTCGTCGGTGATCGTGCGGATGACGCAGACCTTGGACTTCAGGTCCACGCCGATCGCGCCGCCCGGGATGATCCGGGTGCGGTACTTCTTGCTGCGTCGCAGGGAGACGGCGATCGACTGCGGCGTCAGCACGCCGGAGGCGACCTGGGGGAGCAGCGGAAGGTAGAGCTGGTAGGCGAACGGCGTCACCAAGGTGACGTCGGCTTCGTCCGGGGAGAGTTTCCGTTCCAGACGGCGGACGCACTCCACTCCGGCGAAGCCTGCCCCAACCACCAGGATCCTGGGTCGTGTCACGGTGTTCATCCCTTTCTGCGGCTCCAGGCGGTCTGCCTCGAACGCCATTCGCCTGCCCATGGATCGCTGCTTCGCACCTCATCGATCCCATCGCGGTGCCGTCCCGCCCGCCGGGCGCGGCGAACAGACGAACGCGTCGAGGACCACCATGCCCGCCCGGCCGCAGAAGCGCACCGGGGCGATCGTGAAGATCGTGGGACGGAAGCCGTGGACCAGGTCCTCAGGCCGCCAGATGGCACAGCAGCAGGCACACGTCGTCGTCCCGCTCGGAGTCGCTCAGCAGCGGGGTGAGGATCCGGTCCGCCGAACCGTCCAGGTCGGCCTCCAGCTCCGCGGAGCGGAACGACCCGAGCGCCTGGGCCAGGCGCTCGATGCCGGGATCTATGCCCAGGGCACGCCGCTCCACCAGACCGTCCGTGTACAGCGCCAGCGTGGAGCCGGGCTCGAGCGGCGCGGTGTGGTCGTGGATCACCTGCCGCAGCGGGATGCCCAGCATGGCGCCCGGTTTGGCGTCCAGTGTCCGCACCTGCCCGTCGGGAGTGCGCAGCACCGGCGGCGGATGGCCCGCGGCGGCCCAGGTGAGCGTCGGATCCCCGGGCCGGAAACGCGCGATGACCGCGGTGGCGTACAGGTCCGGCTGGAGATGGTGCAGGAAGGTGTGCAGCCGCGTCAGCAGCTGGCCGGGGCTGCCGCCGTCGACGGCGTACGCCCGCAGCGCGGTCCTCAGCTGGCTCATCATCACCGCCGCGTGCAGACCGTGTCCCGTGACGTCGCCGATGACGGTGATCAGGCTGCCGTCGGGCTGCCGGAAGGCGTCGTACCAGTCACCGCCGATGTTCAGCCCGTACGTGGCCGGCAGATAGCGGGCGGCCAGACTCAGGCCCGGTGTGGTGGGCAGGTCCGTGAGCAGGGCGCGCTGGAGCGTCTCGGCGATGTCCCGGTTGTGCTCGAAGCGCCGGGCGTTGTCGATGGCGATGCTGGCCCGCCGGGTGAGCTCGATCAGCATCACCGCGTCGTCCGGGTCCCAGCGCTTGCCGGGGGGCGACAGCGTCAGCACGCCCAGCGGGGCGCGCCGCGTCGGCAGCGGGATGCACAGCAGCGGCCGGTCCGGGTCCAGCGCCGAGGGCGGCTGGTCGGTGACGCCGGGCAGGCCACCGGGATGATCGGCGGCGTACTGCGGGCGCCCGGTGCGGGCGGCGAGCACGGCGGCGGCCGGATGCGGGGCGGGCGGGTGCCGGTCGCCGTCGCCGTCGAAGAGCCAGACGTCGACGCTGCGGGCGTACTCGGGCACCAGCAGATCCGGCAGCCGGCGCACGATCTCGTGGTGGTTCAGCGACGCCGTCAGGACGGCACTCGCGTCCGCCAGGAACGTCAGTCTGCGGCGGGCGCTCTCCGCCTCGGTGCGCGCCTTGCGCTCGGCGGCGAACGCGTCGCGCTGGGCCCGCCCCGCGGCGTCCAGTTCGGCATGCAGGGCGAGCACGCCCTGGTTGGTCTGGTGCAGCTCCTCCCGGTGGAAGGTGACCAGCTCCTCCTGCTCGCTGAGTCTCTCCAACACCAGCGCGGTGTCCTCGTCGGCACCCAGCAGGGCCTGCGCCAGAACCGCCGGGTCGTCCGCCACCGCGGCGGAACCGGCCGCGTCCGCCGTCTCGGGGCAGCGGACCGTCGTACGCCACGGCGGCTGCGCGGCGGCGGCACCGGTGTCCTGCGCGGGGGCCACCACCACGTGCAGCATCCCCTCCTCGGCGGGCGCCGCCGTGGCTTCCAGGCTGAGCCGCCAGGTGCCGCCCTTGGTGAGGCACTGCCGCAGATGGGAGCTGAGCGCGGTGGTCAGGCGAGTGCGGTCGAGGGCGGGCACACCGTGGGCGGCGGCCAGCCGGGCGGTCGCGATCCGCGCCCGGGCCGCGTCGACGACGTCGGTGATCTGCCAACTGCGCGTCATGGACCCTCCGGAGTCGCGGACAGCACCACCACGGCCGTGTCGTCCCGTACCGGCCGCGCGGAACTGCTCGCGTCGCGCACCGTCAAGGCGGCCACCACGGCAGGGTCGGCGGACAGCAGATCCGCGTCCGTCGGCGCCGTCCAGCGGCTGGGCAGGCCGTCACTGTGCAGGATCAGCAGCTGGTCCGCCGCCCAGGGCATCCGGTCCTCACGCAGCGTGGCGTGCCGGTGGACGCCCACGATTCCGGGCCGGGACAGCAGGGACCGCCAGCCGTCGCCCTGACGCAGCCGGGCCCCTATGTTGCCGACGCCGGCGAACCGCAGCAGCCCGGCCCGGGGCTCCACCTGGGCGACGGCGACGGCCGCGCCACGGGTCCCGCGCAACGCCGTGTCGAGGTGCACCAGCGCCTCGGCGGGCGGCAGATGGGCGGCGCGGTTCAAGGCATCCACCGCCGCCGTCGAGGCGCGGGCCGCCTCCGGACCGTGCCCCAGCCCGTCGGCCAGCATCAGGGTCAGCCGGTCGCCGGACCGGGCCCACGCCCAGGCGTCGCCCGAGTACTCCGCACCGGCGAGCGGGATGTTCACCCCGCCGGCCCGCACCGCGGCGACCGGCGCCGAGGCCTTCGGGTGGGCACCGACCCGGGCCAGCGCCACCGTGCCCCGGCCCGGCGCGCTGTGCAGGCCGAAGTCGTCGGCGACACGGCGACACGTGCCGAGTCCCGCTCCGAGGGAACCGGTGGTGGTGAAACCGTCGCGCAGGGCGGCATCCACGTCGCTCATGCCCGGCCCGTGGTCGATCGCGGCGATCTGCACCAGGCCGGCACCGCCGTCCGAGGGCGTGGGCGGCGCGACGACCTCGATGAGGATCAGACCGCCCCCGGCGTGCTTGAGCAGGTTGGTGGCCAGCTCGGTCGCCACCAGCGCGGCGGCCGCCGTACGCGGTTCGTCGAGCCCCGCCAGGATCGCGGCCTTCTCCGCGGCCACCCTGGCGTCCCGCACCCGGGTCGAGTCGTGGACCGGGACCTCCCATACGCGCGGCATCAGAACTCCCCGCGCGGGTGAGGCGGACGGGCCGCCCAGGAGACCACCGTGACCTTGGTGCCGACCCCCGGGGTGCTGTCGACGGCGAACTCGTGCACCAGACGGCGCGCACCGCCCAGGCCCATTCCCAGCCCGTCGCCGGAGGTGTAGCCGTCGCTCAGCGCCCGTTCCAGGTCAGGGATGCCCGGCCCTTCGTCGGAGAAGGTCAGGCGCAGCCCGTGCGCGTGCCCGCTGTCGACGCGCGCCGTCTCCATCTGGCCGCCTCCACCGTGCACGAGGGTGTTGCGGGCCAGTTCACTGGCCGCCGTGACCAGTTTGGTCTGCTCCACCAGGCCGAAGCCCAGCAGACCGGCGGCCTGCCGTACGTGCTGGCGCACCCACACCAGATCCATGTCCGAACGGATCGGCAGGCAGGCGTCGACGCCCGCGGCTGTCTGCATCACCGGCTCTCCTGGCGCGGTCCGCCGGAGCGGGTGGCCGGATCCAGTCCCGCGAGCAGGTCCATGGCCGCCTCCGTGGTGAGCGCGGTACGCAGCCCCGGAAGCGTCAGCCCCAGCTCCACCAGCGTGATCGCCACCGCCGGCCGCATACCGGCCACGACGGTACGGGCGGCCAGCAGCGTGGCCTGTGCGGCGATCTCGGCCAGCACGCGCCCGAGGAAGGAGTCGACCATCTCGACACCGGAGATGTCGATGACCAGACCGGTCACCCCGGTGCCGACGATGGTCTCGCCGATGTCCTGCTGGAGCTGCTGCGCCGTGCTGTCGTGCAGGTCCCCCTGGAGGGTGACCAGGAGGACGTCGCCGAGCCTGAGCACCGGCACGTGCCCCGTGACGGGGACGGAGGAGAAGTCGTGGTTCACCGGGGACCCGCACCGCCGGGCGTCGCGTTGATGATGTTGGCCCCCAGTTCGTGCAGGGCGTACGCCAGGGCATCGGCCAGGCTCGCCCGGGTGATCACCGTTCCCAGGTCCAGGCCCAGGTGGACGATGGTCTGCGCGATCGCCGGACGGATGCCGGAGACGACGCACTCGGCACCCATCAGCCGGGCGGCCGCGACCGTCTTCATCAGGTGCTGGGCGACCAGGGAGTCGACCGTCGGCACCCCGGTGATGTCGAGGATCGCGAACCGGGCGTGCTGGTCGACGACGGCCTCCAGCAGCGTCTCCATCACGACCTGGCTGCGGGCACTGTCGAGCGTCCCGATCAGCGGGACGGCCACGATGCCGTCCCAGAGCTTGATGACCGGCGTGGCCACTTCCATCAGCTGCAGCCGCTGCCGCTCGATCAGGGCCTGCCCCTCGCTCAGCGCCGTCTCCAGCACGACCAGCCGCAGGGTGCCCATCAGCACGGTCAGGGCCGTCGTACAGTCCCTGACCAGCTCGGTCGGCTCTTCGGGGAGGTCGGCGATCAGGAGGTTCTCGACGGGCGGGCGCAGTGCGTCCACGTCGTTCGAGACCTGCGCGGTGGTGAAGCCGGCCCGGGAGCGGGCCGCGCCCATCCGCGCCAACTGCTCGCGCACCACGGTGAATCCGGCGGCGTCGGGGTCGTGCACCTGGTCCGTGTCGGCGACCTGGGCGAGCGCGTCGACGACGATCTTGCCCGCTTCCACCGCCTCGTCCCGCGAGACGGTGAACACCGTACGGAACAGGGGTTCGTCGGCCCATCGCTGGGCGATCTGCTCGGCGCGGCGGCGCAGGAAGTCCCCGACCTCCCGTGCCGGCGATTCGTGCTGGCCTACCGTTTCGTGCTCCGGCACCTGTATTACTCCTCAGCGTCCTCTTCGGGGTTGCGTCGCACCGAACCCGCTGGAGGCAACGAGACGGCGATGTGACCCTGCCGGGCGACCACTGTAACCATGGCCCCACGTCGTGAGACACCGCGTCCCGGACAAACGATCACATGGTGCGGGAAGCCCTTTTGCCGGCCCGCGGACTGCCCGCCGGATCAGGCATGTTGCCCGTCCTGTCCGTTCTGCTCCGCGCCCGGAGCGTCGACGCGGGCCAGTGCCTCGTCGAGGCTCTCCGACACCGGGACCGTGATGCTCACGCCCGTCAGGTCCAGGATCCGCCGCACCGCCGGGGTGGGGGAGATGATGTGCACACTGCCCGGTATGTCGCGGGCCTGCTGGTAGACCCTCAGGATGATGTTCATGCCGGACGAGTCCATGAACGGGACGGACGACAGGTCGAGCAGGAAATGCCGCCGGCCGTGGTGGAGCTGGTTGGCCAGGTGATGCTGGAACTCCGTTGCGGTGTCTACGTCCAAGTAGCCCTCGACCGAGATCAGAGCGACGTCCTCCCGCGGCAGGGTGACCTCGACGGACAAGGGGTTCTGGGCAATGGACACAAGTACCTCCACAAGTTACGGCCAGGGCTGGTTACCCCTGCGGGCGACTTCGATGCACACCGATTCCGTCGGTGCTCCGTGATCAAGATCTCATCGGTCCGGGGGGTGCTGAGCGGCTCCGTTCCCCGCCACGCAACACGTCCCGCAGTTACCGAATCCCATCCTGTGCGCCTTTCCGTCGCCGGTCGTCATCTGCCACCGCGCCCCGCGTTTACCCCCGAATCAACGAGGTATGTCACCCGACCCGGATGCCCACCAGACACGTGTCGTCGTCCGTGTCCGATTTGCTGTAGGTCAGCAACCGGTCCAGCTGCAGGTCGAGTGTCCGGGGAGCCGTGCGCGCCGTGGTCAGCAGCTGCTTCAGCGACTCCTCCACGGAACGGTCCCGACGCTCGATCAGACCGTCGGTGTACATCAACAAGGTGTCCCCGGCCACGAGTTGGACCTCGGCCTCCTCGTACTGCGCCTCCGGTACGGCACCGAGCAGCATGCCCTTGACCAGAGGCAACGGCGTGGCCTCCGCGCCGCGCACCAGCACGGGCGGGAGATGGCCCCCTCGCGCCCAGCGCAGTGTGTGCCGGGCGGGGTCGTACAGTCCGCACACCGCCGTGGCGGTGACGGCGCCGGTGAGGTGGTGCGCCACGATGTTGAGCCAGGACAGCAGTTGGCCCGGCCCGGCGCCGGTGACGGCCAGTCCGCGCAGCGCGTTGCGCAGCACGACCATGCTGGTGGCCGCCTCCATTCCGTGCCCCGCCACGTCGCCGACGCACAGCAGCACCATCCCGGACGGCAGCACGACGGCGTCGTACCAGTCGCCGCCCACGAGTTGCTCCATCTCGGCGGGCCGGTAGCGGACCGCCACCTGCAGGTCGGGGACCTGGAGCGGGGCCTGGGTGGGCGGCATGATGGCGTGCTGCAACTGCAGGGTGAGGCGGTTGCGTTCGGTGGCCTGCTGCTCGGTGTGCGCGAGCTGGTCGCGGGTGGCCGCGAGGGCGACCTCCGTCCAGTGCTGGGCCGAGATGTCCTGGTAGGCCCCGCGGACGGCGAACAGCCGGCCGTCCGTGTCGAGCACCGGCTCGGCGACGACCCGGATGTGCCGGGTCACCCCGTCGGGCCGCTGCAGCCGGAACGCCGTCGACGTGGGACGCCGCTGGTGCAGCACCGTGCGCAGGAACCGGCGGATGGCGTCGGTGTCGTCGGGGTGGGCATGGGCGGTCAGTTCCTCGAGCGGGACCGGCGCGCTCGACGGGGAACGGCCGTACAGATCGAACAGCTGCCCGTTCCAGGTGATCTCGCCGGTCAGCAGGTTCTCCTCGAACCCGCCGATCCGCCCGAGCCGCTGGGCGTTCTGCAACAGGCTCGCCAGCCGCGCGGTCTCGTCCTCGATCCGCCACAGCAGCAGGACGCCGGTTCCGTGCCGGCTGATGCTGATGTCGGCGATCGCCGAGAGCGGGACCTGGTCGACCAGGGCGGTGAGGTTCATCCGGCGCGCACGGAACGGCTCGCCGGTGGCGTAGACCCGCTCGACGCGCTGGAACAGCTCGCTGTCCCCCGCGGCCATCGGGTAGGCCTCCAGCAGCAGGGCCCCGTTGACGACGGCGCGCGGCCGGCCCGCGGGATCGAGGAACCGGCTGTTCACATGCTGGATGCGGAAGTCCACCAGGTGGCCGGAGTCGTCGAGGTGCGGCACGAGGACCAGAGCGGGGTCGTGCAGCCCGTCGGCCAGGTCCATGAGCTCCGCCGCGTCCGGAAGCACGCGGGGCTCCGGTGCGGAGTCGTGGACCGGCGTGTACGTCTCCAGGGTGTGGGCGCACAGCTCCGCCAGGGCCTCCAGCTGACGGACGATCCGCGGCGACTGCGGGGCCAGCGGCTCGGGCCAGGCGATCTCCAGGACGCCGTGCACCCGCCCACCGGTGCCGGCGGGAAGCGCGGCCCGGCCACCGTCCGGATGCTGGTGCCGGCCGATGCTGGGCAGTCCGGTTCGGGCGAGGGACGTGATCCACTGACCGTCGCGCTCGGTCAGGCCGCGCCGCGCCACCGTCGCCACGTCCGGCGGCACATAGCGCCAGCGCGCCGCCTCGACCGAGGAGAACCCGGCGCTGCCCGCCAGGGTCAGGGACCCGTCGGGGCCCGCCGCCCAGATGGCCACGGCCACCGCCCCGAGCGGCTGCAGTGCCTGCTGCAACAGGGAGTCGGCGACGGCCTGGGTGTCGTCCGCGGCCAGCGCACCGCTCTCGGCCGCCCGCAGCCGTACGGCCGCGGGGTCGACGAGCTGTTCCGCGGTCTCGGACGTGCCGGCCAGGAAGGCCTCGGTGACCTCGGACATCTTGTCCCGGGCGGCCTGGTTGATGACCTCGACCGCGAACTCCAGAGGTGTCACCTTGGCCTGCTCGGCCAGCTCCGCGAGCTGTCGGGCGGCCTGCGTGGGACCGCACTGCAGACGTTCGACCAGGATGCCCTTGGCCAGTTCGATCAGAGCACGCCCCTCGGCCTCCGCCTGGGCCGCCCGCACCTCGCGGCGCAACCGCTCGACGGTCGCGGCCAGCCTGCCCACCGGCGAGGCGGAGGGAACGGGCCCGCCGTCGGGCTCCGGGTCGGGGCAAGCCGGGGGCGAGGCGGACGCGAGGCCCCCCGCGTCGCCGTGAGCCTGCGGCTGGTCGGAGCTCGGCGGCCTCATACGGGCAACCAGCTTCGGACACAGGCCATCAGGTCCTGGGTGTCGACGGGCTTGGTGACGTAGTCGCTGGCCCCCGAGGCGAGGGACTTCTCGCGGTCGCCGGGCATGGCCTTCGCGGTGACCGCGATGATGGGCAGGTCCGCGTACTGCGGCATTCTGCGGATCTCCGCCGTGGCCGTGTACCCGTCCATCTCGGGCATCATCACGTCCATCAGCACGAGGGCCACGTCCGGGTTGTCGAGCAGCGCCTCGATGCCCTTGCGGCCGTTGTCCGCGTGCAGCACCCGGAAGCCGTGCAGTTCGAGGATCCCGCTGAGCGCGAAGAGGTTGCGCGCGTCGTCGTCGACGACGAGCACCGTACGGCCGGCGAACGACTCGTCGACCGGCTGTGGTGTGACCGGTTGCGGGTCCTCGGGGCGCACCAGTGAGAGCACGTCTCCGGGTTCCTCCGCCGACAGGTGCAGCGCGATGCGTTCCCGCAGCTCGTCCAGGCTGGACAGGAACTCCAGCGACCCGCCCTGCGCGCGCGAGCGCAGCGACTCCTCCAGGGCGAGGTCGGCGCGGTGACCGCTGTGCACCAGCACCGGGACGCTCGCCAGCGCGGAGTCGCCCCGCAGGGCCTCCAGGAACCGGGAGGCCTCACCGTCCGGCATGCCCAGTTCGAGGACGACGCAGTGGCACGGCTCGTCGGCCAGGGCGCCCGCTGCCTCCTGGGCGCCGACGGCGGTGATGACGTCCACCGCCGCCCCGGGGCCGTTTCCGCCGCGGCCGTGGGCCACGTCGGCGACCACGCTCTCGGCGACCAGGGTCAGCAGTCCGCGAGCGCGTTCCTCCACCACCAGCAGACGGCGCCGCCGCTGCCCGGCCCCGACCGGCAGGCCGATCGCCGTCGGACGGCTTCCCACGGCGTCGAGGGCGAACGCCATGTCCGCCGCCGTCTCGGGGGGCAGGCCGCTGCTCAGCAGTTCCCCGAAGTCGGGACGGGCCACCGGCAGGAACAGCGTGAAGGTGCTGCCCTGGTCGGGTGTGCTGTCCACGGTGACCGCCCCGCCGAGCAGATGGGCGATCTCCCGGGTGATGGACAGGCCGAGCCCGGTGCCTCCGTACTTGCGGCTCGTCGTGCCGTCCGCCTGTTGGAAGGCCCCGAAGATCGTCTCCAGTTGCTGCTCGGGGATGCCGATCCCGGTGTCCTTCACGCGGAAGGCCACGATGGTGCTGCTGCGCAGCACGCCCTGCGGTACCTCTTCGTCGGAGGCGGGTTCGATACGCAGTTCCACGCTGCCCTGTTCGGTGAACTTGACCGCGTTGGACAGCAGGTTGCGCAGCACCTGGCGCAGGCGGGACTCGTCGGTCAGCAGGTCGGCCGGGGCGCCGGGGGCCGTGGTCACCGTGAAGTCCAGGCTCTTCTGCGTCGTCATCGGCCGGAAGGTGGCCTCCACGTAGTCGATGAGCTGGCGCAGTGACACGACCTCCGGTGCGACGTCCATCTTTCCGGCCTCGACCTTCGACAGGTCGAGGATGTCGTTGATCAGCTGGAGCAGGTCCGACCCCGCGGAGTGGATGATGCCCGCGTACTCGACCTGCTTCGGGGTGAGGTTGCGCGAGGGGTTCTGGGCGAGCAGCTGGGCGAGGATCAGCAGACTGTTGAGCGGGGTGCGCAGCTCGTGGCTCATGTTCGCCAGGAACTCCGACTTGTACTTGGAGGCCAGCGACAACTGCTGGGCGCGGGCCTCCAGTTCCTGCCGGGCCTGTTCGATCTGGAGGTTCTTCGCCTCGATGTCGCGGTTCTGCGCGACCAGCAGCGAGGCCTTCTCCTCCAGCTCCTCGTTGGAGTGCTGCAGCTCCTCCTGCTGTGCCTGCAACTCGGCGGACCGGGCCTGGAGTTCGGCCGTCAGGCGCTGTGACTCGCCCAGCAGCTCATCGGTCCGGGCGTTGGCCACGATGGTGTTCAGGTTGACGCCGATGGTCTCCATCAGCTGTTCCAGGAAGTCCTGGTGGATCTGGGTGAAGGCGGTGACCGAGGCCAGCTCGATCACGCCGAGGACCTGGCCCTCCACCACGATGGGCAGCAGCACGAGCGCGCTGGGCACCACCTGACCGAGCCCCGAGGAGATGGTGACGTAGTCGGACGGCAGTTCGTCCACCGTGATGGTGCGTCGGCTGCGCGCCGCCTGGCCGACCAGGGTGCGTCCGAAGGCGATCCGGGTGGGCCGGCTGTCGTCGTCGGGACGGCCGTAGGAGCCGACCAACCGCAGTTCGGGGCCGTCGTCACCGTCCTCGGCGAGGTAGAAGGCGCCGTACTGGGCCGAGACCAGCGGCACCAGCTCGTCCATGATCAGCTCGGCCACGACGGGCAGGTCGCGGTGTCCCTGCATCAGGCCGGAGATCCGGGCGAGGTTCGTCTTGAGCCAGTCCTGCTCCTGGTTGGCCCGGGTGGTCTCGCGCAGGGAGCCGACCATGGAGTTGATGTTGTCCTTGAGCTCGGCGACCTCACCGGACGCCTCCACCGTGATCGAGCGCGTCAGGTCGCCCTCGGCGACCGCGCTCGCCACCTCGGCGATCGCGCGTACCTGCCGGGTCAGGTTGCCGGCGAGTTCGTTCACGTTCTCGGTGAGGCGCTTCCAGGTGCCCGAGACGCCCTCGACCTCGGCCTGGCCGCCGAGCCGCCCCTCGGTGCCGACCTCGCGGGCGACGCGGGTCACCTCGTCGGCGAAGGCGGAGAGCTGGTCGACCATCGTGTTGATCGTCGTCTTGAGTTCGAGGATCTCGCCGCGGGCGTCGACGTCGATCTTCTTCGACAGGTCGCCCTTGGCCACCGCGGTCGTCACCAGCGCGATGTTGCGCACCTGACCGGTGAGGTTGTTCGCCATCGAGTTGACGTTGTCGGTCAGGTCCTTCCAGGTGCCGGCCACGTTCGGCACATGGGCCTGGCCGCCGAGCCGCCCTTCGGTGCCGACCTCGCGGGCGACGCGGGTGACCTCGTCGGCGAACGCGGACAGGGTGTCGACCATGGTGTTGATGACGTCGGCCAGGGCCGCCACCTCGCCCTTGGCCTCGACCGTGATCTTCTGCGACAGATCGCCCCGGGCCACCGCGGTGGCGACCTGGGCGATCGAACGGACCTGGCCGGTCAGGTTCGACGCCATGACGTTGACGTTGTCCGTGAGGTCCTTCCAGGTGCCCGAGACACCCCGGACCTGGGCCTGACCGCCGAGGTTTCCGGCCGTGCCGACCTCGCGGGCGACGCGGGTGACCTCGTCGGCGAAGGCGGAGAGCTGGTCGACCATCGTGTTGATGGTGTTCTTGAGTTCGAGGATCTCGCCGCGGGCGTCGACGGTGATCTTCTGCGAGAGATCGCCCTTGGCCACGGCGGTCGCCACCTGGGCGACGTTGCGCACCTGGGAGGTGAGGTTGCCGGCCATGAAGTTCACCGAGTCGGTCAGGTCCCGCCAGGTGCCCTTGACGCCCTTGACGTCGGCCTGGCCGCCGAGCCGTCCCTCGGTACCGACCTCGCGGGCGACGCGGGTGACCTCGTCGGCGAAGGCGGAGAGCTGGTCGACCATCGTGTTGATGGTGTTCTTGAGTTCGAGGATCTCGCCGCGGGCGTCGACGGTGATCTTCTGCGAGAGATCGCCCTTGGCCACGGCGGTCGCCACCTGGGCGACGTTGCGCACCTGGGAGGTGAGGTTGCCGGCCATGAAGTTCACCGAGTCGGTCAGGTCCCGCCAGGTGCCCTTGACGCCCTTGACGTCGGCCTGGCCGCCGAGCCGTCCCTCGGTACCGACCTCGCGGGCGACGCGGGTGACCTCGTCGGCGAAGGCGGAGAGCTGGTCGACCATCGTGTTGATGGTGTTCTTGAGTTCGAGGATCTCGCCGCGGGCGTCGACGGTGATCTTCTGCGAGAGATCGCCCTTGGCCACGGCGGTCGCCACCTGGGCGACGTTGCGCACCTGGGAGGTGAGGTTGCCGGCCATGAAGTTCACCGAGTCGGTCAGGTCCCGCCAGGTGCCCTTGACGCCCTTGACGTCGGCCTGGCCGCCGAGCCGTCCCTCGGTACCGACCTCGCGGGCGACGCGGGTGACCTCGTCGGCGAAGGCGGAGAGCTGGTCGACCATCGTGTTGATGGTGTTCTTGAGTTCGAGGATCTCGCCGCGGGCGTCGACGGTGATCTTCTGCGAGAGATCGCCCTGGGCGACGGCCGTCGTCACCTGGGCGATGTTGCGGACCTGGCCGGTCAGATTGCCGGCCATGCCGTTCACCGAGTCGGTCAGGTCCCGCCAGACGCCGGCGACCCCCGGCACCTGCGCCTGTCCGCCGAGCCGTCCCTCGCTGCCGACCTCGCGGGCGACGCGGGTGACCTCGTCGGCGAAGGCGGAGAGCTGGTCGACCATCGTGTTGACGGTCTCCTTCAGCTGCAGGATCTCGCCCCGGGCGGGGACGTCGATCTTCTGTGAGAGGTCACCCTTGGCCACCGCCGTGGCCACCTGCGCGATGTCGCGCACCTGGGTCGTCAGGTTGCCCGCCATGGCATTCACGGAGTCGGTGAGATCGGCCCAGGTGCCCGAGACGCCCGGGACCTCGGCCTGCCCGCCGAGCGTGCCCTCGGTGCCGACCTCGCGGGCCACGCGTGTGACCTCGGAGGTGAACACGGACAGCTGGTCGACCATGCCGTTGAAGACGGTGGCGATGTCACCCAGGAGGCCTTGTCCGTCGTCCGGCAGGCGGGTGCCGAAGTCGCCGTCCCGTACGGCCGTCAGCCCGGCCAGGAGCTGCCGCAGCTCGTGGTCCCCCGGGACCGCATCGCTGACCTCGATCGTGTTGCTGGTCATGCGTACCCTCGTTCCGCTCCCCAAGAGTCCCCGGTTACGAGGACTCGGAACCAAAGCCGGGCCGGGTGGCCCTCGCAAGTCGTGCGTGCATTTCCGCAGTTCACGGATCTGCGTGATGAGAAAGACGACGTAGGCTAACCCAGCTGCCGAGTGCCGGACAAAGCGTCGCGCGAACTTGTGCCCGGGGTACGGAAAACAGCCGGAGTGCGCGCATGCGCGCACTCGGCAGGGGTACTGGGAGTGGTTTCTTCCGCTGCCCGTGAAGGTGCTCGGCGGTTGGGGCGTGCTGTTCAGAATGCGAACGCCGTCGGCGGGTAACTGCTGCTGTGGAACCTGCGGCCGCACCTGGATCCGCGGGCTCATGACAAGACATCGGCGCGGGGAGGAAGGAGCGGTGTGGCCATCGACGGAATCTGGTCGTACGCACCGGACAGCGGTCATGTGGAGGGACAGGAGCTCACGGGTTACACCGTGGCGGCGACCGACGGCACGATCGGCCATGTGGACCGGCAGGCCGACCACTTCGGGATGCGGCACCTCGTCGTCGACACCGGCGTCTGGGTCTTCGGCCGGAGTGTCCTGGTTCCGGTCGGCGTGATGACGGGCGTCGACAGCGAGAGCCGGACGATAACGCTGTCGTGCACGAGGAGCGCGGTGAAGGCGGCGCCCCGGTTCCGCACGGACAGCGAGACCATGGACCGGGCGTATCTGGCGAGCGTGGGCGAGTACTACCATCGGCTGCCGCCGAGCGAGACGCCCACCACCTGAGCGGGGACGCCGAAAGCGCTGGTCGCCGACGTCGAACCGACCGGCGGCGGCCACACGGACTCCGCCGGGGTGTACGGGCCCACACAGATGGGGAAAGGCTGATCGAGGTGACAGGAACGGCGGGGTTCTCCGTACTGGCCGGGGCCGGCGGAGTCGCGACGGAGGGTCCCCGGGCAGTGACGCGGTCGTGACGGCGGCGGAGCAGGGGACCCGGACGTCGCCCCCGGTGACCACCGCGGCGGCGGCACGCGCTCATGTCCAGACGGTGGTGCGCGAGGAGTGGGGCTCGCAATCCCGCGCCGCTCGGGAGGAGGACGTCATCGACCTGCTCCTCGTCGTCTCGGAGCTCGTCACCAACGCCATCCGGCACGGTGCCGGACTGGCCGGGTTCGACGTCCTGCCCACCCCCCAGGGGATCCGGCTCGCCGTCCACGACAACAGTCAGGTCGTGCCCGACGTCGCGTACGGATCCGGTGCCCTGCCCGTCACGCACCACGGCAACGGGTACGGCTGGCCGCTGATCATTCGCCTCGCCAAGGAGATCGTGATCGAGCCGCGTTCCGGAGGCGGCAAGACGATCAGCGTGTTCGTGCCGCTGCGTGAGGCGTCCGCCTGAGGTCCCGCCCGCGTCGGGCCGGCCTCACCAGGGCAGGAAGACGTGGATCTCCTTGCCGCTCTCGCCGGTGACGACGCTGACCTGGTCGCACAACGTGTGGATCAGGTGCCAGCCGATACCGCCGCCACCGCGGCTGGGATGGAAGGGCCGGGGCGCGGGCGGAGTGGTGTTGGTGTCCTGCATGACCACGTGTACGCCGTCGAAGGTCCGGCGCATGCTCAGTTCGAAGGGACCCGGAGCGTACTGGACCGCGTTGGCGGCCAGCTCCGTGACCACCAGGAGAATGTCGTCCCAGTACTCCGGCGTGGCCGGCGGTGAGGTGCGTGCCAGGTCGTAGAGGAATTTCTCCGCTTCAAGGCGCGCACCTGTCACATTGCGCAGCTCACCCGAGAAGCGGGTGCTGCGGCTCGGCATCTCTTTGGAAGCCAGTGTGTCGTCCCTATGCGGCTCGGCTGCCATCTCGCCTTCCCGGCCCGGCGTCAGCAGGGCTGTAGTGCTTTCCCTTGCTCCCCCTCCGTCTGCAGAGTTCCCAGGCGGACAGAGCTTACGCGCCCGCACACGATCAGACCGGCGGACCGCGTGGGGTCCTCCTGTCTGCCGCCGCGGATCGGGGGCAGAGGGACTTCGTAGGAGGATACGAACGAAGGGGTGACTTGTGCTCGCCATAGCCGCGGCAGTTCTGTTCTTCATCGCGTTCCTGATCAACGCCGCCGAGATCTCGACCAACGACGCCTTCACGTCGACGAACGTCATGTTGCTCGGCCTGATGGTGCTGGCCCTGCATCTCGCGGGCGTGGGCAGTTCCTGGGCGGCCCGCGGTCGACGCCGCTGACCGCCCGACAAGCGGAATCGAGAATTTCGGAATTTCCCTGATGTCACATCAATTAGCCGGTATGTGCGGCATTTTGGAGGGAACTCGCCGGATATCCGAGCACCCGACACCGGGAGAATGTGATGACGAGTTACGGCGGCTCATCTGCCGCGTCCCCCAGGTCACGCACCAACGGTCTGGCCATCGCGAGCCTCATCTGCGGAATCATCGGGCTGATCATCTTCAACGTGATTCTCGGTCCGATAGCGATCGTGCTGGGCGCCGTGGGTATGCGCCAGGCACCGGCCAAGGGCGGGGCGGGAATGGCCAAGGCCGGTATCGTCCTCGGCATCGTCGACCTGGTCATCTTCGCGGCGCTCTTCGCCTTGGCCGCGGCGAACGGCGGCTCCACCTGGTACATCGGCGGCTGACCCGAAGCCCGTGACCGCGATCGAAGGGCGCATGCGCACCATGGCATGCGCCCTTCGGCGTGCGCCGCGCAAGGCGCGCCTGCTCCGTCCCGGACGCACGTGCCCCGCCCCGGACGCACGTCCTCACCGGAACACGTTGTCCGCTTCGTCCCAGCTCGCCGAATCGTCCTGCACGCCCTGCCGCCCCCCGCGCGAGCGCGCCTGGTACATCGCGTCGATCTCGAACGCGTACGCCCGCACGATCAGGTCCCGGCGCAGCTTCATCGACGGCGTCATCAGCCCGCTGGCCAGGTCGAACGGTTCCGGAAGGACCCGGAAGACCCGGATGGACTCCGAGCGCGACACGGCACTGTTGGCCGCCGCCACGGCCCGCGTGATCTCCTCCCGCAGCGCGTTCTCCTCGCGAGCCTCCCGGTTCGGCGCGTCGCTCTGCCAGGCCAGGCCCGCCCGCCAGTGCGCGAGGAACTCCGGGTCCAGCGTGATCAGCGCCCCCACGCAGGGCCGGTTGTCGCCGACGATCACCGCCTGGTGGATGAGCGGGTGCATCCGGAGCCGGTGCTCCAGCGCGGCCGGGGCGACGCTCTTGCCGCTGTTGGTGATGATGACGTCCTTCTTGCGCCCGGTGATCGTCAGATAGCCCTCGGGGTCCAGCCGCCCGATGTCCCCCGTGGCCAGCCAGCCGCCGGGCAGCAGCGCGGCCCGGGTCGCCGCTTCGTCGCTCACGTATCCCTGGAACACCGACGGCCCGCGCACCAGGATCTCCCCGTCGTCGGCCACCCGGATGTCCGTGCCCGGCAGGGCCCGCCCGACGGTGCCGGACTTCTCCCGGCCCAGCGGCTGCATCGTGATCCCGCCGCTGGTCTCCGTGAGCCCGTATCCGTCGTGGACGTAGACGCCGATGCCCTCGTAGAAGAGGCTGAGGTCGCGGTTGAGGGGCGAGCCGCCCGAGGTGGCGCGGCGGGCCCTGCCGCCGAGCGCGCCCCGCAGCTTGCGGTACACCGTGCGCTCGTACAAGGCGTGCTGGAGCCGCAGATCCAGGCCGGGGCCGGGCCCGGCGTCCAGCCGCTGCCGCTCGCACGCCGCGGCGAAGTCGCGTGCCGTCTCGGCCGCCCGCTCGAACAGGGCGCCGCGGCCCGCCTGTTGGGCGGTGCGCAGGAAGGTCTTGTAGATCTTCTCGAAGACCGACGGTACGGCGTAGAAGTAGGTGGGCCGGAAGGAGCGCAGCGCCGTCGACAGCGCCTCCCCGCTCAGGTCGGGTTCATGGGCCATGAGCAGACCGCCGCGCACGCACATGCCCTGGATCATGAGGCCGTACACGTGGGAGAACGGCAGGAACGCGAGGACGGACGCCTGCTGCCCGGGCGGCGCGGCCGTGTGTCCCCAGCCCGCGAGCAGGGTGTCGCAGGGGCTCGCGAGACCGCGGTGACTGAGCGCGCAGCCGAGCGGGTGCCCGGTCGTGCCGGAGGTGTAGGCCACGACGGCGGTGGAATCCGGCAGCACGATGCGGCGCAGCGAGTCGACAGTGGCGAACGGGATGAACTCGCCCCGCTCGGCCAGATCCCGTAGAGCTCCCGCGTCCAGTTGCCAGACGTGACGCAGCCGAGGCAGCGCCGCGCACACGGAACCGACCGTCATCACGCTCTGCTCGTCCTCGACGGCCACGGCCACACAGCCGGCGTCGCGCAGGATCCACTCGACCTGGTCCCGCGAGGACGTCGGATGGATCGGCACCACCTCGGCACCCACCGCCCACAGCGCGTAGCCGAGGACCGTCCACTCGTACCGGGTGGGCGCCATGATCGCCACGCGGTTCCCCGGCGAGATCCCGGAGGCGACCAGCCCCTTGGCCAGATCCACCACCTCGTCCCGCAGTTCCACGGCGGTCACCTCCTCCCAGACGGAGGAGGCGGCGTCGGCGCGACGCGCGATCACCGGCAGGGTGGGGTTGCGGGCCGCCGTCTCGAAGACGCTGTCGGCGAGTCCGCCGGTCAGGGGCTGGGTGGCCGGGGGAGCGAGGGCGAGGTCGCGCATGCGCTGCTCCTGTTGTGTACGGGGTGTGACTCCGCCGACGTGCACGGTTATCTTGCGGTGCTCGAATCTAGCCCAGGTGAGGGCGCTCGGTGCCGGGATCGGAGAACTGGCCGCGGCACCGATGATCTCGGCCCGTTCGGGGGACTCGGACGGCATGAGTCACACGAACCCCGACCCCGATCCCGAACGCACCACCGGCCTGGAACCGGGCGGCGGCGTGCCTCCCGGCGAGACCCCGCCGGCCGAGAGCAGCCTGCCCGAGGCGGGCCCGAGGGAGACGCACAATCCACCCAAGGGATGGGCCAAGGCACCGCTGACGCTGATTCTCGGCCTCGTCATCCTGATCGCGGCGTTCTTCCTGGTGTACGCCATCATCCTCATGCTGTGAGAACAGGCGGTGAGAACAGTTGGTGCGAACAGTTGCTGACGACCGTCGGTGACGAGTGTGGGCGGCCGCCTCACGCCTGGGTGATGTGCACGCACTCGGTGACCACGTCCCTGAGGCTTCCGGTCCGCTCCATCAGCGCGCGCTGCACCCCGGCGCCGCTGCCCAGCCTCAGCAGTTCGGCGCAGGTGTCGCGGGCACGGTCGTAGTCGCCGGTCTCGGTGAGGGCGTCCTTGACGTGGTCCAACAGGGCGCGCACCACCGACGCCGCCGGCATGCGCCGCATGGTCACGGGGTGGAGCAGTTCCTCGGTCAGCCCGGACCTCGCCGCGCGCCAGGCCGCCAGCCGCAGCAGGCTCACGCTGTGGCCCAGCGGGGCCCGGCCCGCCCGCCACTCGCGCGCGACGGTCTCGACGAGAGCGCGGGCCAGGGTGGCGACGAGCACGGCGGTGCCCGAGTGCAGACAGACGTCCGAGACCCGGATCTCCACGGTCGGGTAGCGCCGGGACAGCCGGGCGTCGAAGTAGATCATTCCCTCGTCGAGGATCACGCCGGTGGCCACCATGTCCGCGACCCTGCGGTGGTAGCGCTCGGCCGAACGGAAGGGCTCGGTCGGGCCGGCCGACGGCCACCGCTGCCAGACCCGGCTGCGATAGCTGCTGTAGAGCGTGTCCTTTCCCTGCCAGAACGGGGAGTTGGCGCTCAGCGCGGACAGCACCGTCAGCCAGGGCTGGATCCGATCGATGACGGCGACGCCCTCCTCGTCGGACTCCACGGAAACGTGCACATGACAGCCCATGACGAGCTGTTCCTGGGTGGCGATCCCGTACTGCTCGGCCATCCACTGGTAGCGGCGGCCCACGCCCACGGAGGGGCTGACGGGCAGGGGTGAGGTGGCGAGCGCGGCGACCGTGCAGCCGATCTCCTCGGCGTGCCGAGCGGCCTCCTTGCGGCAGCGGACGATCTCCGCCCTCAGCTCCTCCATGCCCGACTGCGGATGCGTGGCGAACTCGAGCATCTGGTTGTGCAGTTCCTTCTCGAAGACGTCCCTGTCGGCGCCGTCCTGCGCGGCGCGGGCGAGGACCGCGGCGGACAGCGCCTGCGGCTCACCCGTCTCGGGATCGACCAGGAGGAGTTCCTCCTCCACTCCGACGGTGCGCACCTGTATGCAGCCTTTCTCCGGCCCCGCTGCGGCGACGGGGGTGCTCGCTCGTGTACGACCCCGACTGCCCCCTCCGGGGCCGTTCGAACACTTGCCGTCGCCGCGGGACCTCAGCCGGGCTGCGGAACCAGCCACACCGTCGCCAGCGGCGGCAGCGTCAGCCTGAGGACCCCGTCCTCCGGCTTGACCGGGTCGGGCCGGGTGAGGTCGCTGCCGCCGTACCGCGCCGCGTCGGTGTTGAGGGCTTCCTGCCACGCGGGCACGGAGCCGGGCACATGAAGGACGTAGTCGTGGCGGACGACAGGGGAGAAGTTGGAGACCGCGAGCAAAGGGGTGCCCTCGGCGTCGTACCTGACGAACGCGAAGACGTTGTCCTCGGCCGCGTCCCCCACCACCCACCGGAACCCGCCGGGGTCGCTGTCGCGCTGCCACAGGGCGGGGCAGTCGCGGTAGACGGTGTTGAGGTCGCGGACCAGGTCCCGCACCCCGCGGTGGTCCGGCTCCGCGCTGTAGGCGGGGTCGAGCAGCCACCAGTCCGGGCCGTGCGCCTCGGACCATTCGGCGCCCTGGGCGAACTCCTGGCCCATGAAGAGGAGTTGCTTGCCCGGATGGGCCCACATGAACCCCAGGTAGGCGCGGTGGTTGGCACGCTGCTGCCACCAGTCGCCGGGCATCTTCGAGACCAGGGCCTGCTTGCCGTGGACCACCTCGTCGTGGGAGATGGGCAGGACGTAGTTCTCGCTGTACGCGTACATCATCGAGAAGGTCATCTCGTTGTGGTGGTACTTGCGGTGGACGGGCTCGTGGCTGATGTAGCCGAGCGAGTCGTGCATCCAGCCCATGTTCCACTTCAGGCCGAAACCCAGACCGCCGCTGTCGGTGGGCCGGGTCACCCCGCCCCAGGCCGTGGACTCCTCGGCGATCGTCACCACGCCGGGCGCCCGCCGGTACACGGTCGCGTTCATCTCCTGGAGGAACGCCATCGCGTCCAGGTCCTCGCGGCCCCCGTACACGTTGGGCGACCACTGTCCCGAGTCGCGGGAGTAGTCGAGGTAGAGCATCGAGGCGACGGCGTCCACGCGCAGGCCGTCGATGTGGAACTCCTCGCACCAGTACACCGCGTTGGCGACGAGGAAGTTGCGCACCTCGACCCGCCCGAAGTCGAACTCGTACGTGCCCCAGTCCGGGTGCTCCGCCCGCCGGTCGTCTCCCGGCTCGTACAGCGGGTCCCCGTCGAAGCGGGCCAGCGCCCAGTCGTCCTTCGGGAAGTGCGCCGGCACCCAGTCCATGATCACGCCGATGCCCGCCCGGTGCAGGGCGTCGACCAGGTACCTGAAGTCGTCCGGTGTGCCGAGTCGTGCCATCGGCGCGTAGAAGCCGGTGACCTGGTAGCCCCAGGAGCCGCTGAAGGGGTGCTGCGCGACCGGCATCAGCTCCACGTGGGTGAAGCCGAGGTCCTTGACATACGCCGGGAGTTCGTCCGCCAGCTGACGGTACGTCAACCCTGCTCGCCAGGACGGCAGATGGACCTCGTACACCGAGAACGGGGCCTCGTGCACGGGCAGGTCACCGCGCCGGGCCATCCACTCCCGGTCGCCCCACTCGTACTGCGAGGAGGTCACGATGGACGCCGTGTCGGGCGGCACCTCGCTGCGCCGGGCCATCGGGTCGGCCTTGAGGAACCGGCCGCCGTAGCGGGAGGTGATCTCGAACTTGTACCGCGTGCCCTCGGCGATGCCCGGCAGGAACAGCTCCCACACACCGGACGCGCCGAGCGACCGCATCGGGAAGGCCTGTCCGTCCCAGAAGGTGAACTCCCCGGCGACCCGCACCCCCTGGGCGTTGGGTGCCCAGACCGTGAACCGGGTGCCGGCCACGCCCTCATGCGTCATCGGCTCGGCGCCGAGCGCCTTCCACAGCTGCTCGTGCCGCCCCTCACGGATGAGGTGCAGGTCGGTCTCGCCGAGAGCGGGCAGGAAGCGGTACGGGTCGTGCACCTCCTGCTCCCCATCGGCGTACGCCACCAGCAGCGTGTACGCGGGAATCGTGTCGAGCGGCAGTACGCCGGAGAAGAGCCCGTCGCCCTCCGAGGCGAGCGGGCTGCGCTCGCCGTCGACCACGACGCTCACCGAACGGGCGAACGGACGCAGCGCCCGGAACACGATCCCGTCCGGCGCCGGGTGGGCGCCCAGCAGCGCGTGCGGGTCGTGGTGGGCGCCCGACAGCAGGCGCCCACGGTCGGCGGGGTCGAGCGGTGGGGCCGCACCGCACCGGGCAGGTCCGGAGTGCTCGGGCAGCGAAGGATCGTCGCGCAGGGCCACGGGTCAGTCTCCTCTCACGGCGAGACGCTCGATCGCCGCCATGGGTACAGGGAGCCAGTCCGGTCGGTGCCTGGCTTCGTAAAGGACTTCGTACACAGCTCGGTCCGTCTCGTAGGCACGCAACAGGCCGTGCTTCTTGCGCGGGTCCCATCCGGCGCGGGACGCGTAGCCCGCGCAGAACGCTTCCCGACAACGGCGCGCCCACTCCGGACGCCAGGGGCGGCGCTGCCGGGCGGCGTAGTCGAAGGAACGCAGCATCCCGGCGATGTCCCGCACCGGGGAGTGGGCGCTGCGCCGTTCGGCGAGCGGACGGGACGGTTCGCCCTCGAAGTCGATGACGAACCACTCGCGCCCCGCCCGCAGCACCTGCCCCAGGTGGAGGTCGCCGTGGATGCGCTGGGCCGGTGGTCCGGCATCGCAGGTGGCGAGGGCGCCGAAGGCGGCCCGCAGTCCGGGCACGAACGGCTTGAGCGCCGGCACGCAGTGCGCGGCGGAGTCGAGCCGCTCGGTCATCGCCGCCGCCGTACGGCCGCTCTCGCTGTGCGTGCCGGCCGGGAAGGCCGAGGCCAGCGCGAGGTGCACCTCCGCCGTGGCCTGCCCCAGCTCGTGCGCCTGCGCGGTGAAGTCGTCACCGCGGGCGAGGGCGCGCAGCGCCAGCGTCCAGCCGTCGGACGCGTCCCGCAGATACGGCTGGAGCACGCCCAGCGTCGCCTCCTGCGGATGCGCCGTCCGGAACCAGGCCACCGGCGCGGGCACCCGGCGGCAGCCCTGCCCGGCCAGCGCGCCCGGCACTTCCAGGTCCGGGTTGACGCCGGGCTGGATGCGCCGGAAGAGCTTCAGGATGAACTCGTCGCCGTACACCAGGGAGGAGTTGGACTGCTCGGCGTCCAGCAGCCGCGGTGGCAGCCCGGCGGGCACCGGCACGGACGGGTCGCATTCGAAGCGCAGGGGACCGGACGTCCCCGGGTGCCGCAGCCGCTCCAGGAGCAGCTGCGCCGAACGGGGGTCGTGCAGCGCGTCGTACACCGTCATCCCGGCGAACGGCCCCTGTTCCGCACGGCCGATGAGTGCCCGCCCGAGCCGCGGCGACCGATGCTGTCGTACGCCCAGCAGCAGCTGGTAGCAGTCACCGGCCGGGGCGCCGCCGCCGGGGGCCGGCACGGGCGCGTGACTGGTCTGCACCAGCAGGTGCAGACAGCCCGGGAACAGCTCGGTCATCGACAGCAGAGTCAGGTCCGTGACGGGCCGGTCCTTGCCCGCGAACCAGCGCTGCCTGGGCAGCCACTCGCGCAGCAGGCCGCCGAGCGAGACCATCGGGTCGGCGACGACCATACGTCTGGGGCGGAGGAATGCGGTCTTCGGCATGGTGACGCGTCCTTTCGTCGGCACACGCTCAAAGTCGTCGACCGATGCGGGATGCGACTCGGGAGAGCCGGAACCAGTAGAAGCCGTGTCCGCCGAGGGTCAGCAGGTACGGCAGTTCACCGATGGCCGGGAAGCGGACCCCGCCGAACAGTTCGACCGGGTGTCGCCCTTCGAACTCACGCAGATCGAGTTCCGTCGGCTGCGCGAACCGGGCGAAGTTGTTCACGCACAGGACGAGGTCGTCCTCGTACTCCCGCAGAAACGCCAGCACCGCCGGATTGGAGGACTGGAGCTCGGTGAAGGAGCCGAGGCCGAAGGCCGGGTTCTGCTTGCGGATCTCGATCATGCGGCGGGTCCAGTGCAGCAGCGAGGACGGGGACGCCATCGACGCCTCGACGTTGGTGACCTGATGGCCGTAGACCGGGTCCATGATCGTGGGGAGGTATAGGCGGCCGGGGTCGGCCGTGGAGAAGCCGGCGTTGCGGTCCGGGGTCCACTGCATCGGCGTGCGTACGGCGTCCCGGTCGCCGAGCCAGATGTTGTCGCCCATGCCGATCTCGTCGCCGTAGTAGAGGATCGGCGAGCCCGGGAGGGACAGCAGCAGCGCGGTGAACAGCTCGATCGTGTCGCGGTCGTTGTCCAGCAGCGGGGCGAGACGGCGGCGGATGCCGATGTTGGCGCGCATGCGGGGGTCCTTGGCGTATTCCGCCCACATGTAGTCGCGCTCTTCGTCGGTGACCATTTCGAGGGTGAGCTCGTCGTGGTTGCGCAGGAAGATGCCCCACTGGCAGTTCGAGGGGATGGCCGGGGTCTTGGCGAGGATTTCCGAGACGGGATACCTCGATTCCCTGCGCACCGCCATGAAGATGCGTGGCATGACCGGGAAATGAAAGGCCATGTGGCATTCGTCGCCGCCGCTCTGGTAGTCGCCGAAGTAGTCGACGACGTNTTCGAGGGGATGGCCGGGGTCTTGGCGAGGATTTCCGAGACGGGATACCTCGATTCCCTGCGCACCGCCATGAAGATGCGTGGCATGACCGGGAAATGAAAGGCCATGTGGCATTCGTCGCCGCCGCTCTGGTAGTCGCCGAAGTAGTCGACGACGTCCTCCGGCCACTGGTTCGCCTCCGCCAGCAGCACCGTGTCCGGATACATGGCGTCGATCTCGCGGCGTACCCGCTTCAGGAACTCGTGCGCGGCGGGCAGGTTCTCGCAGTTGGTGCCCTCCTGTGCGTACAGGTAGGGCACGGCGTCGAGCCGGAACCCGTCGATGCCCAGATCCAGCCAGAAGCGCAGGGCGGCCAGGATCTCCTCCTGCACCGCCGGGTTCTCGTAGTTGAGGTCGGGCTGGTGGGAGAAGAAGCGGTGGAAGAAGTACTGCTCCCGCACCGGGTCGAAGGTCCAGTTCGACACCTCGGTGTCGACGAAGATGATCCGGGCGTCCGGGTACTGCTTGTCGTCGTCGGCCCACATGTAGAAGTCGCCGTACGGCCCGTCCGGGTTCGAGCGTGACTCCTGGAACCACGGGTGCTGGTCGCTGGTGTGGTTCATGACGAAGTCGATGATCACGCGCATGCCGCGCTGGTGGGCGGCGTCGACGAACTCCACGAAGTCGGCGAGGTCGCCGAACTCCGGCAGGACCGCGGTGTAGTCCGAGACGTCGTAACCGCCGTCCCGCAGAGGTGACTTGAAGAACGGCGGCAGCCACAGACAGTCGACGCCGAGCCACTGCAGATAGTCGAGCTTGGCCGTGAGGCCCCTGAGGTCGCCCACACCGTCGCCGTCGCTGTCCTGGAAGGAGCGGACGAGGACCTCGTAGAAGACGGCGCGCTTGAACCATTCGGGATCCCGGTCCTTGGCCGGGGTGTCCTCGAAGGTGTCGTGGACGGGCTCGTTGACGGTCATGAGGCGGGGGACCCTCCGATCTGCGGCGTGGCGGACGACCGTTGGACATGGAACACGTGTGCGGGCGCCCGACCGGGATCCAGCCGCACGTAGTTGTTCCTGCCCCAGCGGTAGGTCTCGCCCGCCAGTTCGTCGTGGACGGACAGGGACTCGTGCCAATCCAGGCCGAGCTGCGGCATGTCCAACGAGACCGTGGCCTCCTGGGATCGGTGCGGGTCGAGGTTGACCACCACCAGAACCATGTCCGAATCCGTGCGCTTGCTGTACGCGATCACCGCGTCGTTGTCGGTCGGGTGGAAGTGGAGATCGCGCAGCTGCCGCAGGGCGGGGTGTGCGCGGCGGATCGTGTTGAGCTGGGTGATCAGCGGGGT